>NZ_JAEINN010000011.1 GCF_016342405.1 Maridesulfovibrio ferrireducens
CTGATGAATTTGAAATCAACTGTCAGGAAAATATTTTTGTGGCTTAACTAACTGTCCAGAAAAGTGTGGCAGGATCATTCGGTGTTATTAAGCTACACTACTATTAAAAGTATCAGCTAATAAAATTGCTGTCAGTTTTTTTTTATAAGTTATTACCTGACAGCAATCTCGCTATCGTATAAATAGAGTCGGCTTTAAGTTGTTACTTCTAACAACTGTTTTTGCATTCCGGGCATAATCCATAGTATTCAATTGTACATCCGGTAATTTTATACCCTTTAGCTTCAAGTTGGTCCGGGATCGGGACATTCACATCAAAAGTGATGTCGTCGACTTTGCCGCACTCAGTACATCTCATGTGAGGATGCGGCATAGCATTCCCGTCGAACCTGTTTTTTCCGCCGGATTCGATTTTTAGGATTACTCCGTTTGAAGCCATCAACTCCAGATTTCTGTAAACAGTACCCAGACTGATGTTGGCAATCCTTTTTCTAACCAGCTCATATAGTTCATCGGCTGTCGGATGGCATGTGACACCCTTTAATTCTTCAAGAATCAGTTCTCGTTGTTTTGATCTTCTTTGTCCTATTTTCATAATGACCTCTGTCAATACTGATAGTAATAATTCTTGTTAGTGTCAATAGCTTTTGAGATTATTAGCTTGTTTTAATGGAGGAAACACAAAAATATTGCATTAATATGAATGAACGTACTTTAGCTTGATATTATAAATTAACCATTATGAAGATTAACAGATCTCTTGCAGTCATCAACAATTAGAGCTATCCCTTTAATAATTAGATTAATTTGTTATTAAGGAGAAGTTTTGCCCAGCCTCAAGACTTTAATTCTCCACCCGGACGCAGAGGTCCGCTCGGTTATCCGGCAGAGCCTGCGCGGTGTGAAAGTTGTGCGTGTTCTCGGTGAAACGGTACTCGCTGACGAAGCTCTCGAGCTGCATAAAGAAGTTGGTTACGGTATTATTTTTGTTGCCCTTGATTTTCCTGAAGGGATCAGCGGAATAGAACTGGCGCAGGCTATGGGGGCCAGCAAGAATAAACCGGGCCTTATTTTTATAGCTGAAGATGAGACCAAAGCTTATCAGGCTTTTGAGCTTGGAGCTGTTGATTATCTCATCTGGCCGCCTGATGAAGAAAGAATGGCTAAGACTGTCGAGCGTATTTCCAGATTTAAAAGTCATTTCCGCGAGGTTCCTGAACCTTCGGACTGGAAAGAGTCCGGTTCCGGCGTTGAAACAGGCGAAGAAACTTTACAGCTCCCTCTTGAAGAGGAAGAGCAGGACCGATTCCTGGCCGCTCTAAAGCATGCATGGGATTATTCTCAGACCCGTCAGCCGGAAATTGAAAAGCTTCCCGTTAATCAGGACGGGCGCATGATTCTTATCCCGTATACTCAGATAATCTTTGTAGAAGCTTACGAAGATTATTCCTATGTACATACCGCAACTCAAAAATTTCTGACTTCACACAGGCTTAAGACACTTGAAGAGCGTCTTGAGCCTCACCGTTTTTTTAGAGTTCATCGCAAATATCTGGTAAATCTTGAGATGGTGACGGAAATAGCTTCTCTTCCCGGTAGCAATTTTATGTTGCGTACGGCAGGGCGTACTCGTATCGAGCTGCCCATCAGTAGAAGACGAATCGGTAAGCTGAAACAAATATTGGGGATGTAGTGATGCCGTTCATCGAATTTCCTCCGCCGTTTGTCGAATATGATATGCAAAGATCTACCGGTATGTGTATTAATGAAGCTGGAAGAATGACTGTCGTTTTTAAAAAGATATTTTCAATTGAGGTTTGCTTGGGCGCATCAACAAAGGGAGTGTGGTATGAGTCATCCTGAAGTTCTGGATAGCCTCCTGCACGAAGAGCGGGTTTTCAGACCCTTGCCGCAGATGATAATCGAGGCCGGTATAAATCCACAGGATTTACGGGCTGCTCGTGATCGTGCGGATTCTGACCTGTGTGCCTTTTGGGAAGAAGCTGCCGAAGAACTGGACTGGTTCACTAAGTGGGATCAGGTGCTCGACGACTCAAAAGCACCTGATTATAAATGGTTCACAGGGGCCAGATGTAACATCGTTTACAATGCGCTTGATCGTCATATCGAGACCGTTAATAAAAACCGCCTTGCCCTTATATGGGAAGGTGAGCCGGGCGATTCCCGCCAGTTTACATATTATGAACTCTACCGCGCGGTAAACAGATTCGCCAACGGGTTGCGTGCACTTGGCGTAAGTAAAGGGGACCGAGTTGTTCTCTATATGCCTCAGCTCCCTGAAACAGTTATTTCAATGCTTGCCTGTGCTAGAATCGGAGCGGTGCATTCACTTGTTTTTTCCGGCTTTTCCGCAAAACATCTTCGTGAGCGGATTAGAGAAATTCAGCCACGCGTTGTGGTCACTGTTGATGGTTTTTACCGTAACGGGCAGGTTATCAGGCTGAAAGAAGCCGTTGATCACGCACTTCTTGATAGTCCGGCGGAAAAGCTTGAGTCAGTGGTGGTTGTTCATAGGGCGAACGTTGAAGTGGATATGGATTCAGCCAGAGATTATTGGTATGAAGATATTGTCCGACACGAGCGGGCTCATGCCTCCTCTGAAATAATGGACTCCAATGATCCGCTCTTTATTCTGCATACCTCGGGGACAGCGGGGAAGCCAAAGGGAATCATTCATTCTCACGGTGGCTACATGGTCGGTGTGCATAGAACGTTCAAATGGGTCTTTGACCTTAAGCCGACAGATATTTTTTGGTGTTCTGCTGATCCGGGCTGGATAACTGGTCATAGTTATCTGGTTTACGGGCCGCTTTTAGCGGGCACTACCACTGTAATGTATGAAGGGCATGCCCTTTATCCACAGGCCGACAGGCTTTGGAATATTATTTCTAAGTACGGTGTTTCAATTTTTTACACTTCTCCTACTCAGATTCGTACTTTAATGCGATTCGGGCATCGTTATCCGGATCAGCACGACCTTTCCACTCTGCGCATTCTCGGGGCGGTCGGGGAGCCTTTCAATCCTGAAGCATGGATTTGGTTTTACGAAAATATTGGGAAAAGTCAGTGTCCCGTTCTTGATACATGGTGGCAGACCGAAACAGGTATGATTATGATCAGCCCTATGCCTGTGTCAGTGCTTAAACCCGGTTCCGTAACACGGGCTCTTCCGGGAATTGACGCGGATGTTGTGGACTTGGAAGGTAATTCTGTTCCTGCCGGTAAAGGTGGATTTCTTGTAATCAAAAAGCCATGGCCTGCCATGTTCAGTGCTGTTTTAAATGATGACCGCGCACTGGTGGATCATTACTGGGGAATTATTCCGGGGATGTTCTATGCCGGAGATGTGGCTCGCAAAGATGAGGATGGCTATTTCTGGATTCAGGGCCGCGCGGATGACGTGCTTAATATTTCAGGGCATCGCGTAGGTTCAGCAGAAGTAGAAAGCGCTCTGACGAGTCATCCTGATGTTGCCGAAGCCGTTGTTATCGGGGTGCCGGATAAAATCAAGGGAGAAGTAGCAAAGGCTTTTGTAACCCTTATTTATGACGCTATGGAATCTGATGAGTTACATAAAGAACTTGTAGATCATATTCACCGCGAGCTTGGACCCATAGTTGTAATTAAAAGCATCGAATTCTGCGATGAATTGCCCAAAACTTCAAGCGGTAAAATTAAACGGATGGCTTTAAAAGAAAGGGAAGATTCATAGATCGTCCCGTTGCTTTCTGGACGAGCTGGGAAAGTTATTTCTTAGCAATAAGGCCCCTGAAAACATAGTTTTCAGGGGCCTTATTGCATGATATATAATGAGAATCTATCGGGCTAGCATAGCGCGAAGGATATCTGCACATCCTTCAGCTTCGTGAGCCATTTCGCTTAGGCAGTCTACAAAGTGCATAAGCTGGTAGATGTCTTTAAAATCCATATCAGATTTATAGATCTTGTCGGTTAGAGCCTTTCTCAGTTCAACCGCTTTGGCATAATGCCTGCGGACTTTTCTGATCTTTCTTTTGGTATTTGCACGATCAAGGGAAGTCCCGTCGTTGAGTTCGATGGTTGCCTTGAGTGCCGGACCGAGACGCATAGTGGTATCGTTAACTTCTGAAAGAAGGATAATTAAATCTTTCTGATAGATTTCAGGGATACTGACCTTACGCATGCCGAGCCAGTGAAGAGCTTCCTGTGCGTAGTCGAGGATGTTGTCCTGACTGCGTGTGTAGTTAAAGAACAGAGTCTTATCAACAGACATGAACATACTGTGCGGCAGGTGATTACGAATAGATCTTTTGATCTTGTCGGCTTCACTTTCTACCTTGTCGATCTGAGCAATAAGATCTCCGAAATCTTTGCAGGTTGAATCCCCTGTTACATAGCATTCAACTGAGTCATTAATTATTTGAATGCATTCAGCAATTTTATTGTAATGCTTTGTTAATCCTTCCATAGGATTTTTAGAAACTATAAGAGCTAGAAAGGGCAGACGAAAACGCATATTGGCCTCCTTAAATTTAATATTATAAACAAATCCACTTGAGTACTGTGAATATGATAATGCTTGTAAGTGCTGCGATAGGTACAGTTAGTACCCAATAAAGGACAATTTTACCAAGAATTTGAAAATTAACCGCAGAAAAACCTCTCGCCAGACCTACTCCGACAACTGAACCTACAGCCGCATGGGTAGATGATACAGGAAGACCCATGTTTGAAGCAATCAGAACTGTTGTTGCTGCACCAAAATCAACTGCGAATCCTCGAGTATTTGTAAGTACAGTGATTTTTGTGCCGACTGTTCCCATTACTTTGTAACCGAGAAGAGCAATACCTATCGCTATACCTACTCCACCCATGACCAGCAATCCGAGGGGAACATCTGCTTTGGCGAGGAGTACATGTTGTTTTGATATGAGATAGATTGCAGCCACTGGGCCGATTGCGTTGGCAACATCATTCGCGCCCTGAGACAGTGCCACATAACAGGATGTTCCGATCTGGAGTTTTCTGAATGTTTCTTCGACAGCTTCAGCTCCCTGCTCAGGATCTCCTACCAGTTTATTAACAGCCAGTTTTCCGCCAAGCCAAACAACTCCGGCAATAGCAAAAGCAAGTGCAAGCGAGCCGAAGAATGGAAGGTTTAAACTCTTGCCGACCGGTGTTTTATATAAAAAGGAAAGAGCGATAAGCAGAACCGTTAATCCCATCCATATTGGAGCCCATTTTTTGGCTTGATGAATAAAGTCTTTTTGAAAAAGAATTGTTTTTCGAATATGAGTGAATATAAGATAAGCGATGGTTGCAGCGAAAAAAGGTGAAATAATCCAAGACATAACGATCCCGACCATTTTCATCCAATTTACTACATCCGGTCCGCCTGCAACAAGTCCAAACCCCAGAATACTACCCACAATGGAGTGGGTCGAAGATACCGGCAGGGCTGTAAGTGTCGATATTAAGACCCATAAACCCGCAGCTAATAACGCAGAAAACATGCCTACCATAACTATTTTAGGGTCTGCTATTACGTCTGCGTTGATGATTCCTTTACTAACCGTTGCAGTAACTTGCGAACCTAGGAATACGGCTCCGGCAAAGTTTAGAGTTCCTGCAATGAGGACCGCCTGTTTAATGCTGATAGCTTTTGCCCCAACCGCAGACGCCATGGAGTTCGCCACGTCGTTTGCACCTAGGTTAAAGGCCATCATGAACCCTGCGAACAGGGACAGGTAGAAAAACACATCATAAATATCCATTAAAGATAAACCTCTTATTGAAAACTTATAAAGTTTTGTCGGCGTGATTAGCCGTTTGCTACCGGGAGCTTCACACAAAATGAGGAGCCGGTTCCGGTAGTTGTATCAGCAGGGCTTTCAACCCATATGTCACCATTGAAGTTTCGAACAAGACTGCGACAGATAGCAAGTCCCAATCCTGAGCTGCCGTTTTCGACAGCATTTTCATCCAATTTAAAGAAACGTTCGAAAATTCTTTCAGCATCGGAAGGAGTAATTCCTGGGCCTTCATCAATAACTTTTGTAGTTATCGAGTCTCGCTCCAGTTCTGTTTCTATTTTGATAGAGCTGTTTTCCGGAGCATATTTGATAGCATTTTCCAGCAGATTTTCAAAAATCTGAATTAATCCTTCATCTGTTCCTACAACGGGATTCTCAGCAATATGTCCTGTTGTTATCTGAATTTTTTTTGCGGCAGCTTGTTTTGTCAGATTGTTAATGCTGTGAGTAATAGTTTCATTCAGACTCGTCGGTTCTGAACGAAGCTTTTTGCCGGAGTATTCGCTGCGGGCAAGTGCAAACATGCCTGTAATTACTTTTGACATGTGGTTGGCATTGTCGAGAATTATGTTCAAAAATTTTGAAAGAGTGTGATTGTCCTGCGGTGGATTGTCTATAATGGTTTCAGTATATCCTTTGATGCTTGTAAGCGGAGTGCGAAGCTGGTGCGAAGCATTGGATACAAAGTCTCTAAGTACCATTTCAATCCGGCGGACTTCACTGATGTCATGGAAAACAAGAATTAATTTGCGGCGACTATTGGAGTCATTGAAGGAACATATCGTGACGTTCATTGAACGGCCGTCAGGAAAGTCTAAAATTATTGAGTCGGATTTGACGTTGTTTAGATTGTTGATGATGGCGTCGACGGAGTCCTGTATTTCATGACGGGTGAGGACTTCAAGAGGCATGCGCCCTTTGCTGTTTTTTGTCTCTGGAACAATTTCGATCATGGAGCGGTTTACAGATTCAATTTTACCGTCCGTGTCAAGAACCATGATGCCTTCCTTCATGTTGTCAAACATGGCATCAAGCTTGTTTTTCTGGTCTTCGATTATTTCTATGTGGCCTTGGATTTTACGGGCCATTGTATTGATCGAATCCGCCAGCAGTTGATATTCACCGCCGGGGATAATTCGGATACGCTTGCTGTAGTCCCCTTCGCCGATAGCCCGTGCTGTTGCGGAAATTTCAGTTACAGCTGCGGCAGTCCGTCTACCTATATATATGAGAAGCAGTGCTGATCCGATGGCGATCAGCAGCAGGACGAGAGCAAAGTTCCATTTTACGCGATCCAAACGCTCGCCGATTACGGAGTAGGGTAACGCCAAACGCAGAAATTCACCCTCTTTGCTCATGGTTTTTGCGACATAAAGCATGCGGGTATCGAGCGTGGTGCTGTATCTTATGTTTTCGCCTGAACCGCTTGCTTCAGCAGCAATAACTTCGGGACGATTGGAATGGTCATCGAGTTTGGAGAGTCTTTTTTCTTGAACTTCGGAGTCAGCTAAAACTTTGCCGTCTTTAATATATGTAATTCTGATTCCAAGATCATGCCCCAGTTCCGTTACTTCTTTTTGGAATGAGGATGTACCCGGGGATGTTTCGCTTTTGCTGATTTGTCTTCTTACAGAATTGAGCAATCGAGAAGTGTTCTGGCCGCTTGAATTGGCAAGTTCTTCAGCCACTGTTCCGTAATAAAACCAGAAAGTAAGCAACAGGGCGCAGAGCATTACTGCCCAGCCCCAGAGTAGGATTTTCATATGTAAAGATTTCTTGGGCAACGCTCCCTCCAAACCTGTGTGCTTCTTTAAGATCCCGCATCATTCACGTGTCTTGTTACAGAGCAGTAACAATCACGTTAAAGTGGTTAGGTCAAGTTCTGAAAAAAACACGGCTAAAGCTCTGAGCCCTTATAATCAGTGATGTTTGCTGCAATTGGTATGTAAATATCAATTGTTACAATTTAGTGACAATTTTGCCTTTCGAATAAGTATCTCATTTCCGAAAAAAATAACACTAGAATGTATGTACAAATACAAGCATAGTCAGACATGGTTTTGTCCTGTTGAATGTTTAAAATTTTTGAGATATAAATAAGTAGTTTGGTGGGTTAATAACCAAGATAGAAAGAGGGTTAACGCAATGTCTGAAAGGATTGAAAGAGCAATACAGGAGCTTGTAATAAACGGACCGGTTCCTTTAGAAGTTCTTGCTGAAAAAGTGGGCAAAAGTCCTAAGACCTTGCTGCGTGAGGTGAATCCTGACGATCCGAAGGCAAAACTTGGAGCCGAGACTCTGATGGAAATTATGATAATTACCGGAAGGGTTGAGCCTCTTAAGTTGATGGCCGAAGAGATGAATTACACTCTGGAGTCTGAAGATTAATTTATTTTAACAAGGCTATTGCTGTTTTTCTTTCGTTTTTGCGGGAAGCAGCCATGGGTTGCTTCCATATGAAAAGTTCAATTGTAGCCCTTCAAGATTGTCATAATCTGAATCTGTTACGGATGTTTCTTTAAGCAGAACATGCAGTGAACCTGATTGACTGGAAATATTTACTACTGAGTTCTCATCAGTTTTTTCGGGCTTTGTCCCGAGTATCTCTTGCGCCGCCTGTTTCAGTTCCATAGTCTCTACTTTTTCAATATAGGCTAAAAGTTCCGTTTCAAGTTCTTTTTGTGGAAAGGATGAAACTGTCTTTCCTAGAGTCACAGCCTCTGGAAAGTCAGGAGAATTGTCCATAGCTTCATCATAGAGGTCATCAGCCTCACTTTTTTTACCGAGAGTCAGATATACGCAAGCTTGATTATTTAACAATCTTCCTTTTTCGGGACTGTTGCTTAGGTCTATAGCCAGATCATAAAGAGATTTTGCTCTGATAAGATTTTCTTCTGAGTTCATATATAGACCGACTATTGCCAGAGCATCGGCTTGAAGAGCGACAACTCTGCTTCTATTTTCTGCATCGGTAGCAATGGACACAACCGCTGCTTCAGTTGCTTCAGCAAGCTCTTTAGTCGGCGATATTGCCATTTCTCTTATAAGCAGGTTGAGTTGTGCAATTCTTGGTTTCAACCCGATACTGTTGACGAGAGGGAGTATCAGCATTTTTCTGATTGAATCTCTGTCTGTTGAAAAGGTTGAAAAGAAATAGTTAGCTGAAAGTATTTCTTCAGAATCAGGAAGCTCATTTTTTAAAAGATCTGTCTGCATAAACATGTTTTCACATGCCGCATCGTTTTCCATTGTTGTATAAGAAAGCCATTCGTCAAGAACAGTTATCCCGGATTTTATAAGTAGAGCCTGAGCCTTGTTGAATTGTTCATAACCCTCGGCATAAAGGGTGGCTTTGGGTAATAGAAATCTGGTGGCGGCGGCTTCTTCCGAATGTCTGCCTTTGATGCGAATGGTAGGTAGAGCCTCTCCGGCGATTCTTTTCAGCGTGTAGGCAAGAGCTAATTCGTAGAAGAAACGGTCACGTTGCTTCAGTTTAGAACCCCTTTCAATATAAGGGCGTGCTGAATAAAGGTTGCCTGTTCTTTGGAAAGCAAGTCTTCCGAATCCGGTGAAAGGCCTTGCATCGTCAGGGCGTTCTTCGTGAAGACGATGAAACAGAGGTTCAGCCAGATCCGGTCTGTCCAGAAGAATTAAAGCATCCCCTTTTTTTAGTTGCAGTCTGAAGTCGTCATCATCGGTAATGGCTATGACTGTTTCACATAATGCGGCCCAATGGGGCATCATTTTAATTTGTTTTTGAATAAACAGGTTCAGATTAGGTTCTGCAAGCAATGGACGAAGCAGTGCTGACGCTGTGTCTCCTGAACTGCGATCGAGGTTACTGTACTGAGTCTGCGCTGTGAGAATAAGCATTTCCGGTGAAACAGGAAGGGAGGAAACAGATATGGCTGCTTTAAGCAGCGGGGCAGATCTTTTAATATCTTCCGCCTTCAACGCTTGTTCGCCAAGAGAAAACAAAACCCACGGGATAGTCGGAGCATGAGGGCTTTCAGTATATAATCGGGAGGCGAGACTTGTTTGTGTTTCTGCCGCAGCACTATAGGATTGATTTATAAATTCTATACGCTCAAGGGTTTTTTCCATTGTGTTGGATTCTGAAGTCGTTAAGGGTAACTCCCTTTGCAGTTGCGTAGTTATGTTCCTAACTGTTTTTGAATCAAGAACTGAGCAAAGCTTCAAGAGAATGATGCACATGTTATTGCATGAGCGGTTATAAGAATAAATTTTATTTCGAATGGCAGAAGCAACACAGATTAAATATTCAAGGTCTTCAGGTGTATATTTTGAGTCACTCAGCTCAAATTTAGCGAGGGCTTTTTCTGCTTCGTGAGCAATAAAGCCGATGGAGCTGGTACTGCAGATTTTTTGTGCCAGAGCTTCGGGAAGTTCTGGAAATTTTGGTAAATCGTTTACAGGCGGGCCAAGAATATTATCAAGAACAGCTTTTCCGGGACCGGGCATGCTGTTTGCTATAACCATAACTCCTTCTTTTACTGTGATTTTGAGCTTACGTCCTTCTGGTCCGGGAGTGATATAGAGTTGTGCATTTTCGAATAATCCACAATTTTCAAGAATGATTCTTCCAGCTATAAGTTTTTCAGGAGAAGCGGTTTCACCGGGGCGTATTTGCGCTAAGGCCATTATTGCATTCGGTGTGAGTCTTGAATCTCCGAAAATTTCAACGGAGGTTATTATCTGGTTCGAAAGCAGTTTTTCGACAGATTTAGAAAGTTTAGATGCGGCAGGAGCGGTATTTGTGCCTCCGATTTGTTTTCCATTGAAGAAAACTTCCGGTTCAAGAGAAAAACGGTCAGTCAGCAGTGCAGAGTATGAAGTTCCTTTCTTGTTTTTTTTAACAATTCCAGCAAGAGTGTAGCGGACGTCGTTTTTGACATCGGAACTGTTGCTGCATGAGAAACCCGCATCCGTAAGGGCTTTAATGAGGAATTCTTTAAATTCTGATGCCGGTTGACCTGATTTATCTTTAAAATCGTCGATTGCAATGGTAGGCGAGGCTGTAGCCGCAATCGCATTGAATGCTAATAACATGGTAATAAAGCAAAACAACCGTAATATAGATTGAAAACGCATGTCAGCCTCTTTTAATATAGGATAAGGTCTAAGTTCTTAACTAACCTATGATGCTTATTTAATCCAGTGCCGTGCTTTTCGACTTGACTTGGAAAATTTGATAGAGCTTAAGCCCCGCGGGGGGATCTCTTTTTTTAAGACTAAATTTTTTTAGGAACATATATATATGAATTATGATTCAAAGCACGGTTCTGATGATTTCTGTCAAAAAAACTGGAAAATTCTTTTAGGTTTACTACTGCTGTTTTCCTTTGCGGTTTCTTTTTACGGGGTATGTCTTAACTATTTTTATGATATTGATGAACCTAAATACGCTCGCGCTGTTTATGAAATGTTTTCGCAGGGCAATTTCCTTGCCCCTATGTTCGACGGTATGCCCAGAATGGAGAAGCCGCCGCTTACCTATTGGGTGATGTATCCTTTTGCCTGGCTGGCTTCGTTAAACGGTTTCAGCGGCAATACTCTTTTCTTTTTAAGAATGCCGACAGTTATTTGTTCAATGCTCATAGTCGTAGGTACTGCTTTTACGGGTAGAAGGTTGTTCGGTGCGGCAACAGGACTGCTTGCGGCCGTAATGATCCAAAGCTCGGTGCTTTTTAAATTTATGTCAGTAATGATGAAGGTGGACGTTGTGTTCGCCTGTTGTGTTACGTGGGCTACTTACTGCTATCTACTTAGATATCTTGGAGATAAGCGTAAAGTGGTTTCTATCGGCGGAGCAGTTATTACAGCTTTGGGTGTTCTTGCAAAAGGACCGTTCGCATTTCTCCCGCTGGCTGGATATGTTCTGGCTGTCGGCATCAGACATAATGTCCGCGCGAAGCACGAAGCTGGACAACCCGCTTCCTTTTTATCGTCCATTAATTTAGGCGGGATTATTACTGCCAAGTGGAATGATCGCAAAATTTTACTGATCTGGTTTCTGGCCGGATGTATACCTTTCGGACTTTGGCTGTATGCAGCATGGATGAGCAGCGGCTTTGACTATTCACAAGGGTTGGTCGGGCAGTTTTTCCACAACACTTCAACTTCAAGTTCAAAGTTGGTTGATAAGCTGGGACGGCTTGATCCTTATTTTGATACTCTGACCGTAATTTTCTTCCCTTGGGGCGGGTATGTTTTCGGGGCAGTGTTTGGAATTTGGAAATCTATTAAAGAAAAGTATGACGAAAGATATGTTTTTATGGTCTGTGTTTTTCTTGTATATCTTTTAACTTTCACCCTGCTGTTCAAACTCAAGTCTAATCGTTACATGCTGCCGGTTCTTCCGATACTTTCCATTCTTGTTTGTGACTGGCTGGTGAATGCCAAACGGGATAAATCATATAGAACGCTTTTCGAAATGGGTTTTATATGGCTTTGTTCCATGGGGGCGATGCTCTCGTATCGATCTTTCAAGGCGATGAATGTTTCAGTCAACCTCGCAGACGGCGTTCCGGTTGAACAGTACATGGATACCATGATTCCGTTTTTCCTCGCTTTCGGATGTTTTTTTCTGATTCTGCTTGTGGTCAGTATTAAGCAGACTGAACGTCCGGCTTTGCATATAATAGGCGGTGCGTTGGCTATCGTTGCCATTATGCCTTTTTATTATAGAACGTTGCCGTCGTATGTCTCTATCAGCGAGAACAAGCCTCTGCCTATCATGGGACAGGCTTTGACTGACGGGCTTAAAGAAATAACAAAAGGGAATACACTTATTCTGCACAGGCCCTTTTTCATCAAGACTTTTCCTGATGTTGTTTACTTCTTGAAAAAGCTTGATAACGGCTCAGGTTGCATGTACTCGCTCGGCTCAAGTGTTCCTCCCGCTGAAATGTTGCAAGCAATTGCAACACCAGAGAAGGCTGCGGATCTCTTTAAAAAAGAGCATCCGGATGCTGAAAAATATCCTGCTTATAAGTATTTTAAAGAAACAAAATTTGACAGCGCCGTTATGCTGTTAAGTTCTTATGATTATATTCAGTTTTATAAGTTTTTTGAGGCACTTCCTCCAATGATTAAAGATATGTTAGTCGTAGAGGAAATGAATATGCTTTCTGTTAAGTGGGTGAATGAACAGGTTTGGATAGTCAGGTTTATTCCTAAACAATAATTTTAAATAATAAGATATTACATTATGATTGATATACTGAGTCTTGATTACGAAGAGCTGGAAGCATTTATTTCGGTAGAGCTCAAAGGGCCTAAATTCAGAGTTAAACAGATTTGGCAATGGCTGTGGCAGAAAGGCGTAGGCAGCTTTGACGACATGACTAATATTGCCAAGGGACTTCGTGAAAATTTAAAAAGTAAAGCTGTATTGCAGCATCCCGAAGTTGACACTGTCCAGACAAGTAAGGACGGAACAATTAAAATTTTGCTGCGTCTTACTGACGGAGCATTGGTTGAAACCGTTCTAATTCCTATGGAAGGTCGTTACACTCAGTGTCTTTCAACACAGGTTGGCTGTGCTATGGGCTGCACCTTCTGTAATACCGGACTTATGGGCTTTGAGCGTAATATGACCATGTCCGAAATTCTCGGTCAGGTTTTAGTCGGCAGGGCGTATTTACAGAAAAAGAATCTCAACCCGCTTAAAAACTTAGTTTTCATGGGGATGGGCGAGCCTTTGCTGAATCTCGATGTACTTATCAAGTCGCTAAAAACTTTGAATAATCCGGACGGGCTTAGTTTTGTGCCTCGTCGTATAACGGTTTCTTCGGTGGGATTTATAAAGCCGCTTGAAATTCTTGGTGAATCCGGTTTGACTCTTCCCGCAATATCCCTGCACGCTCCGACTCAGGAATTGCGCGCAAAGATTATGCCTAAAGCGGCGCAAACAGATATACACGAATTGCTTTCGGCAATGGATAGATATCCGCTTAAACCCCGTGAACGGGTGACGTATGAGTATCTTCTTCTCGGCGGAGTTAATGACTCGATTGGGCATGCCAAGCAGCTTGTGCGTCTTTTAGGACATCGTAAGTGCAAAGTGAATCTTATCGCCTACAATCCGGGTGATAAGCCTGTCTACAAAGCTCCGGACCCGGCACAGGTTTTGGCCTTTGAAAAATATTTATGGGATAAAGAAATTACCGCAACCATTCGTAGATCAATGGGGCAGGATATTAAAGCCGCATGCGGACAGTTGAAAGCGGATAGAAAAGACAGCTAAAAAAAAGCCTCTTAAAATTATTTGAGAGGCTTTTTTTATTAAGATTCTGTTGATTACAAAATATATTTTTTGAACAGAGATTAATCCGTTTCACGATCGCGAAGGCCTACTAAATACAGAATTGAATCAAGTCCGAAGTGTGAAATGGATTGGCGCGCATCCTGCCTGACTTTCGGTTTGGCATGGAAAGCAATGCCGAGGCCCGCAATTGAGAGCATGGGCAGATCGTTTGCTCCATCTCCCACAGCAATTACCTGCTGAAGACTGATTTTTTCTTTTTTTGCAATTTCAGTTAGCAGTTCGGCTTTTTTGGGACCGTCTACAATGTCACCGATGACATTACCGGTCAGCTTGCCGTCGATAATTTCAAGCTCGTTTGCGTATATATAATCAACACCCAGATGTTTTTGGAGTTTTTTCCCGAAATAGGTGAATCCTCCGGAAATAATAGCTGTTTTGTACCCAAATTTTTTTAGGTTTGAGATAAGGCGCTCGGCTCCTTCTGTGATAGGCAGGGTTTTAGCGATATCCTCCATCACTGCTTCGTCCAGTCCTTTAAGTGTTGCCAGTCTCTGGCGCAGGCTTTCTTGAAAATCTATTTCACCGCGCATAGCTGCTTCGGTAATGCGGCTGACAACCTCTCCGGAGCCGGCGGCTTTTGCCAATTCGTCGATAACTTCAGCCTGAATAAGAGTCGAGTCCATATCAAAAGCGACAAGTCTTCTGTTGCGGCGGAAGGCGTTGTCTTCCTGCAAAGCAATATCAACTTGTTCTTCTGTTGCCATGGTCAGGATTCTTGCACGCATTAAGTCAGGATCAAGCGGAGTACCGCGGGCGGAAAATTCAACACAGGCATGTCTTGGAGCAGGTTCTCCATTCATGGGAATTCTGCCTGACAGCCGGTGGATGAAATCTATATTAAGGCCGTTTTCAGCTATAATGTCAGATACTTTTGAAATCAGACGCCCAGTCGTTTTGTTTCCGACCAGAGTAATGATATGTCTGGGCTTGCCCTGTGCGTCGACCCATTCTTTGTATCTATCGCTTTCAATGGGCTTAAATTTAACATTAACACCCAGCTCATAACCTTTAAACATAAGGTCTTTGAGTACCGGAGCGGATTCTGCTTCGCGAGGCAGTCTTATGAGAACTCCGAGTACCAGCTGGTTGTGGATTACAGACTGACCGATATCAAGGATATCAATGTTGTAACCCGCCAGAACTTCTGTCAGAGACGAGGTCAGGCCGGGTTTGTCTTCACCGGATATTTGAATAAGGATAATTTCAGGCATGTTCATTCCATGTTGATCAGGATGGCGGACTTTCTCATAAAATCAGTCTGCCGTAAATAACATGATACTTCATCTATAAAAAAAGAGTAGTTCGGCTTGCTCCTTTTCTGTCTGGGCCGTATAGTATCACAGAGTAGTTTAACGTCCCTCCTTATAGACCCGCAGGAATAAGTTATGAATGATGCAAAAAAAAGTGCTGATGTTTATTCAATTAAGACAAAAGATGCACTTGGTGTCGGTGTACACCTGATTTCGGAGGTTGGGCCGGAAGAACTGTTAATTATACAGCGCCGTGTTCATGAGAAGATGGATGATTACAAAGGTTACAGCTTTTCGACGGTAGAGAAGCGTGCTTTGATGATATTTTTTGATTTAGCTCAAGAATTTGAAAAGCTTGAAGAGTTTTTCACAGTATGTACTTCTGTTCCTAAAGTCCTTTTCGGCGTTGATTGCAGGCTTTATATTGCAATTGGAAAGGACGAGTTTGTTCCGGTTGGCGGCACAGAAACGAAATCTCCGATTTGTACCTCTGTGCCTCTTGAAAAAGAGTTTAAAGGGGGCCATCTTTTTATTCCCATCCGCGGAAATCATGACCTTATCGGCCAACTTGATTTTAAGCCGGCCGGAGATGTTATCGGTTGTTTTGAAATTTATAATTTTAGTGATCTTTCTGCTCATCAGTCTCTTTTCTTTGAAAAATATGTTAACCGTATCGGTTTTCAATTGCATAGTAAGCTCTTACGTCGCAAAGGGCAGGAACATCTCGAGTTTGTCCGTAATCTTGTTAAAGACGTAGGGCATAACGTTATTGTTCCTAATATGTATTTTAAATTGTTTTATAATAGACTTAGAGACCGTATTGAGAACATTCAGAAGCTTAGTGATGAGCTGAATAGCAAGTCTTCCGGCGAAATAAAAAATGAACTTAATACGTTGTATGCCGGTTTGGTTTCTCAGTTTAATGAAATTCACAGTCATTATGAGCAGACAAGTCTGTTTCTTGAAACTTTACTTAGACGCAGACATTTTGAAGAAGGGCGCTACATAGTTGAGAAGAGGCCGTGTAACCTTCTTAAGCAGATAATCGAGCCGCAGTTGGAACGATATAAATCACGCTTTGAGGAGCGGGGAATCAGGATTGATATGAGCATGGGAGGCGTGCCTGATCGTGAAGTGCGCATTGTTGCCGATGTCGGTTTGATCTCTCAGGTTTATGCGAATCTTTTTTCAAACGCGGTTAAATATACCCGTGAAGTCGTTTTGCACAATGGCAGTCATGACAAGTTCACCGCATACGGTTGGGATCATCTCAAGAAATTTTTTGAGAATGGATGGGATGGTTTAAAGCTGAATGTGTTTACTTCCGGTCCTCCTCTTTCTTTAGAAGATAGTGATAAGTTGTTTCAAGCCGGATTCAGATGTGAAAATACAGGAAGTGAATATGGTTCCGGGCATGGTTTGTTTTTTGTAAGGCAGGTCGTGGAGCTTCATGGGGGGAAAGTAGGATATGAAAGCGGGGAGCGTGGGAATAATTTTTATTTTATTCTTCCTTTTGGACCTGAATAATACATTCCAACTAAGACCTGTTGAAAGTTCTCATATAGAATAATTTTTTGGCAGAGGATTATAAGCTCTTAGATTGTTAAATTCAGAATATTGAGTTTTTTTCTTGAAAAGTGCAACGTCCGATTTTTATTTATATTTTCCCCAAAAATATTTTGACAACAAGTTTGTTGAATTTGTTTTATTGTATAATGTAGGTGTTGCTGCATGCTTTTCAGTGTTAGATAAGATGTTCAGCTATTTTTAAGGCGTGTATCTATATAGATTCATTTTTAAGACTTCTCGAAATATCGCATTTGTGTTGGTTTTGTTTGTTTGTGTGTAGGGTGAGAAAGATTATCACTTCATACATATGAGTTGCGGTTAAGCGGTTTTATAGTGTACCTGTGCATTATCTTTTTCGGAAACACAGCCAACTCCAGATAAATAGCCTGACCCGTAGGAGGATATATATATGTCTAAATGGTTCGACGAAACATTAGAAAGAATTAAAAAAGCAACTGGAACAAGAACTCAGGTTCAGCTGGCTGAGATTTTAAACATCAGGCAGTCAAGTATTTCCGATGCTAAAAGACGCAGTTCTATTCCAGCGGAATGGTATATTAAATTATACAAAACTCATGGATTGAATCCTGAGTGGCTTTCCGATGGTGTTGAGCCCGTATATATGAAGCCGGGTAAAGGCAAAATTTCAGCTGATAATATTCTGAGTGAAACAACCGCACAGTACGGACAGGTTCCGTCAAGAGGAAGGGTTGTTCCTGTTTCTTCAATGGCCGGCGAAGAGTCCGGTTCTGAACAATGGGCACCGCAGCAGGTCGGGGAATTGAATATCCCTGAGACATTTTACAGACCTTCTATGGTTGTTCTTAAAGTAGAAGGTTCTTCAATGGAGCCAGCCATTAGAAGAAATGCTTTTGCGGGAGTCGACGAGACTCAGAAGCGGCTCATGGCCGGTGATATTTATGCTGTCCATGTTCCTTATCAGGGTGTGGTCATCCGCAGGGTCTTTTTTGATCCTGAAAATTCACGCTTTATTTTACGCCCGGAAGACCCTCAGCATCCCGAACTGTACATAGCTGTTCAGGATCAGAATAAGCTGGTTGTCGGACGTGTTGTCTGGGTTATGCAGGAAGTTTAGTTCTATCTTATCAGTATCTTTTAAAAGACCCGGATTTTCCGGGTCTTTTTTTTGCCTTGTGAACTTTTTCCTTTAACTTGACGATTAGGCTTGCTCTTGCTCAAGTGATTTCGCTTCTGTTAATTTGGAATCTTTTTGATTATAAGTGCGCCCCTGTGCGAGATCATTAAATTTATATATGAGGTCATGGTATGAAAAAAGTTACAGCTCCTGCAATCATAGACTTGAAAGGTAAGAGAAAAATCACAGCAATAACCGCTTACGACTATTCTTCGGGACAAATTGCCGACGCTGCGGAAGTGGATATGATTCTTGTCGGAGACTCATTAGGGATGGTTGTTCTAGGTTACGAAGACACTCTGTCTGTTACTATGGAAGATATGCTTCATCATACGGCGGCTGTTTCACGCGGGGCTTCAAGGGCGCTTATTATTGGAGACATGCCTTTCATGTCTTACCAGCCCTCTGTTAGTATGGCGGTTGAGAATGCTGGAAAATTTTTAAGCAAGACTGGCGCGCGTGCCGTTAAGCTTGAAGGCGGGTTTCCTTTTCTTGAGCATGTTCGCGCAATTGTCAGTTCCGGCGTGCCTGTACAGGGCCACATCGGCCTGACTCCTCAGCATGTTGCCCGGTTTGGTGGGTTTAAGGCTCAGGGTAAGACTGCCCGTTCGGCAGCGGCCCTTGTTGATGAAGCTCTTGCGCTTGAAGCTGCCGGATGTTTTTCAATTGTGCTTGAAGCCATTCCCTCTGAAGTTGCGCAGGAGATTACGAATCGTGTTTCGATTCCTACAATAGGCATCGGGGCAGGACCTGATACAGACGGGCAGATTTTAGTCTATCACGATATTTTGGGCCTTTTTGATAGATTTGTACCTATGTTTGTTAAGAAATTTGCTCAGCTTCGCGGTGATAGTATCGGCGCGATAAAGACTTATTGTGATGAGGTTTTTGCAGGGGAGTTCCCGGGAAAAGAAAACTTTACTAATATGAATGCTGACGAATTGAAGATATTCAAAACTTTGCTTATGGAAAATAATAAGAATTAAGCGTTCGGTTGCAACTGTAGTTTCTTGCACTTTTCTTAAATATGGAGGTTGTTATGGCAATTGCAGTTTTTGATATTGGACTATCTGTGGAAGCGGTTTCGCTTTTTCTTATGATTGAAAGCCTTGAAGGCGGCAAGATCGATGCATCACAGAATTGCATAGCTCCCCGTCAGGTTGTCACCGCTAAGAACTGTCTTGAAAAGTGGAATGCTGATGAAGGCGATTTTCATAGTGCTGTAAAGGAGCTTGTCGCGCGGAATGTTATTTCTGATGATCATTCTGAATTCAAAATATTAAGTTCTGATGTATGGATAACAAAGTAGGTTTAATTGTCTTTTTCTCCTGAAATTTTATGGAACGGTCTGGGATGGCCTCTGGTCCGGCTCGTGATGTTTATCAGTATTGGTCTTTTGGTTGGGAATATTCTGGAAGGGCTTCGCTGGACAAGGGCTATGGGTAAAGTTGCCACTCCTCTTATCCGCATGGGAAGGCTTAAAGATATCAGCGGAGCCAGCTTTGCTTTGGCTTTTTTTTCAGGAGTTGCCGCTAATTCCATGCTTTCGGAAGCTTATGATAAAGGTGAAATATCTGATAAAGAATTAGTTGTTTCTAATCTTTTCAATAGCTTACCGACTTACTTTCTGCATATGCCCACGGTCTTTTTTATAGCCGCTCCTTTTATCGGGCGGGTTGCTTTTATTTATGTAGGGCTGACGCTTCTCGCAGCATTTCTTCGTACCGGGCTGATTATTCTGTGGGGCCGCATGTCACTTTCCCCGGAAGGATGTTGCGGCAGTATCTCAGCAAAGTTGAAAAGTCAGGAACCTCGTGATTTAGCTGCTGTCGCGTCTACAGCATTAAAGAGACTGCGCAAAAGGTTGCCACGTGTAATTTTTATTACGGTCCCCATTTATACGGCATTCTTTTTCTTGCGCCATTATGGCGTGCTTGCTTCTTTTCAGACTTTTTTAAGTGAACACTTGAGCTTTCTATCGTGGCTTAATCCGGAAATTTTCGGAATAGTAGTCTTTAGTCTGGCGGCTGAGTTCACGGCAGGACTGGCTGCGGCGGGTTCTCTTCTCGGGGCAGGTACGCTGGGGCCTCGGGATATTGTTCTGGCTTTGATGATCGGTAATATTTTATCAACTCCTATGCGGGCGTTGCGTCATCAGCTTCCATATTATGCGGGAATTTTCAAAGGCAGAATGGCTTTGAAGCTGATTGTTTACAATCAGGCATTGCGAGCTTCAAGCTTGTTTGTTGTAGGGGCTGTTTATTTTTACGTGACCAGTTAGATTCTTGTCTGAAATGGAAAAGAAAAAGCCTATCTCTTTTTACAAGGGATAGGCTTTTATCATTTTGACGGTACAGACGACTTAGGTAGTCAAATTATCTGTTTACTCTTTGAATTTGCAACGTCCGTTCTTGGTACACTGAATTTTGCCCAGAGTTGCGCCTGCCTGAGATTTTAGCATGCATCTTTGGTAAGGGCTGCCGGAATAAGCATAATAGCTGTTGAGCGCGCTATAAAAGCTTTTTAAAGATTTTCTGGATTTCCCTTCAATGGCTTTATCGTCAAGTGTGACAAAAAGAGTTGAACCTCTTAGAATATTTTTTAGAAACAGTTTTTCACCTGACGATGTCTGAACGTTTAAAAAATTGTTTAGTCCACGCAGTTTGGATTCATATGAATCAAGCTTGCTCGTATATAGCGTTAAGGCTGGATTCAGGTTCTTGAGAGCTTTGTAACCATTTATATTCTGCTTAATATGATAGCTTGGAATTGATTGAACATAATTCATCAAAAGAGTTTCTTCGGTATTGCCCAAATTCTGTTGATATTCCGTGGGGCAGGAATAGCCTTTGCGGTTCAGTTCAGAATCATAGAAAAATAGACAGAGTTCTTTTTTAGGTCTGGGAGTAATTTTTTCAACTTTATCAAGAAAAGCTAAAGATGTTTTTTGAGGAGTGTCATCATCTGTGATGAAAAGATAAACATCGCGGTTAATTTTCAGATCGTGAATGTTTTTATCTTTAGCCGCTTCTCTAAGGCATTTTTTGATAAAGTTATTTCTGGTTTTTTGAAGGTCACTGCGTTCTTTATAGTGCTCCACTCGAGCTGCGTAATAACTGTTGAGCGGGAACAATTCTGCCAGTCTAGTGTAACCCTTAAGGTTTTCTTCAACCTGAACAGGGCTGAGTGCGTAGACATGTTTATACAACAGTTTTTCAATCTCTGCGTTGCTCAGATTATCGGCAGTTTTTGTTTTTACAGAAAGGAGGTTGCTGTTAAATACGGCAATGGGGAATGATTTGAAATCACACCCCGTAGAAGAAGTGCGACTATGAAGAGCTGTAATGCGTGAAGCAATTTTAATGGATTCAGCTTTATCTGAAGTTGCCAGTATTGTGAGAAATTTGCCGTTTTCCTGAATAGTCGTTTGAACGCCGGGAATATTAGTCAATTCCGTTTTCAATAAATTGTCACAGTCGTCCTGCGCAAATGCGGAGGTTGCGGTGAGCAAAATAAAAAACGCTATAATGACGGGGAATTTACCTTTCATTGTAATGTGAGACCTTACTTAGGGGTGTTTTGATGCCCGGTTTTGAGAGTTGCAAGTCCTACAGAGAGTGGGTTTAAAGAGCTCCCATTTCCTGAAATTTTAAATAGATTTCTCTGCTTACCCAAGCATCGGTCGCTGCATACGTGATTTGTTGCGGAGAGAGATCTTTGCGCCCCCAGTTAGAGCATTGAACTCCTTTGGAAATGCGGAAGCCGAGCAGATTGGCAGCAAGATTACGAAGTCCGTTGGTCTGCATTTCAAGAGATCTTGCAAGATCCCCCAGATCAACAAATCCTTTTGCTTCAAAGTGAGAAACTTGTTTCAGCTCTTTTACATCATTTATAACTGCAACTCCGGTTTTAATAATATTGGCGGAGGAAAGCAGTTTTTTTATTTCGATTGATAGCGGAATGTGATTCAGGTGCAGAAGGTAAACACAGTTGGCTGTCGCAAGCTGAATCAGTGATGGAGGATACGAAAGCCCTTTGCGGAAGACAGGTCTGGTTTCTGTGTCAAATCCAAGTAATCCTGATTCACTTATTTCAGCGATAATTTCAGGGATGTTTTCTTCACAATCAATAAGCTTGATAGGTCCTTCGTACTGTCGCAAAGGAAGCTCGTTGATTTCCTCTTTAGTAATTTTTTTCTTATATTTTTCAGGTAATTGCATAAGGTTGAAGGGTCTGTTCCTGACGGTCGGTTTATTAGTTCCCGCCAACCCGTGATTTGTCAGGCTTAAAGAGCCTGAAAGATCACGGTCCGGCAGGATAGGGTAACAAAAAGCGGCTAATTTTAAGTCGCATACAGCCAAAGTTGTGTTAAATACCGAGCAAAAAATATTTCGCAGATTGTTTGTCTGCTGTAATTTTTGTTCTTTCTTGTTTTTTGCGCTGCCTCTGACATCCGGTTTTAACTATATTCAACGCGGATAATTGAGTTAGAGCTTGTAATAATCACCTAGTTGGATATTAGCCTATGACGGCTTCGTCAACCCCGTGTAACAAATTTGATGCTTATATTTTTATGCGGGGTTGATTAAAAGACTATTGATGCTCTCTTGTTTTTTGGAAAGAGATCTTCGGCCATTCTTCTTCCGCCTGTTGTAATCTCCACTGGCTGGGGGCAAGAAAGGTCAGATTGTTATCTCCGTCAAGAGCTACAAAGCGGGGATAACGCTTTTTAATTCCTTCCAATTCTTTAATATCGTCACTGGAAAGCCATCTTGCCGTGTGAAATTCTACTGGTTCGTAAAGTGCTTCAACGCTGTACTCACCTTTCAAGCGGGACATGATTACTTCGAACTGGAGCAGCCCGACAGCTCCGAGAATATTATCGTTGTTGCCTAGAGGTTTGAAGAGCTGAACCGCGCCTTCTTCTGCTAGCTGGTGCAATCCTTTATTGAGCTGTTTGCTTTTCAGCGGATCTTTAAGGCGAACTCTGCGAAAATGTTCAGGGGCAAAGTTCGGTATTCCGGTGAATTTCAATTCTTCCTTCGAAGAAGTAAAGGTATCACCGATTTTGATGGTTCCGTGGTTGTGAACACCTATAATATCACCGGGCCAGGCTTCTTCAACTCCTGTACGGTCCTGAGCCATGAAGATAGTTGCATTGGCAATTTGAAAATCTTTACCGATGCGATGATGGCGGACCTTCATTCCTCGGGTAAATTTACCTGAACAAATGCGCATGAACGCTATGCGGTCACGGTGCGCGGGGTCCATGTTGGCCTGTATTTTAAAGGCAAAGGCTGAAAAATCGCTTTCAAAGGGTGAAACATCGCGGGTTGTGCTTGCTCTGGGGCCGGGGCAGGGAGCCAGTTCAACAAAAGAATTCAGCATTTCCTGAACACCGAAGTTGTTGATGGCGCTACCGAAAAATACAGGAGTCTGCTTACCTGCGAGATAGCGTTCTTTATCAAAAGGGTAACCGGCACCTTGTAGCAGGTCCAGTTCTTCGCGTAGTTGATCAGCTTGAGATCCAAGCAGTTCATCAAGGCGCGGACTATTCAGATCAGTTATGACTTCCCCTTTTTGAATAGAGCCGCCGTGAGTTGCAGAAAAAAGGTGAAGTTCACCTTTATGCATATTGTATGTTCCTTTGAAATCTGAACCCATACCAATGGGCCAGCTCAGCGGAGCGCACTCAATTTTTAAAGTTTCTTCGATGTCGGCAAGCAGGTCAAAGGGATCGATCCCTTCACGGTCCATTTTATTAATGAAAGTGATGATGGGGGTATCGCGCATGCGGCAGACTTCCATCAGTTTTTTTGTCTGATTTTCAACACCCTTTGCGCAGTCGATAACCATAAGAGCTGAGTCTACTGCTGTTAATACCCGGTATGTGTCTTCGGAGAAATCCTGATGGCCCGGTGTATCAAGCAGATTGATTTCATAATCGCGATAATTAAATTTCATAACAGAAGTTGTTACGGAGATACCGCGCTCCTGCTCCATTGCCATCCAGTCGGATGTTGCGTGGCGGTTTGCTTTGCGGGATTTTACTGTTCCCGCCATCTGAATAGCTCCACCATAAAGGAGCAGTTTTTCAGTTAAAGTTGTTTTACCTGCGTCAGGGTGGCTGATAATGCCGAAAGTGCGTCTGCGCTCAACTTCTTTTTTGATAATTTTATCTACTTGTTCCTGCATGAGAATATGTCCTTTACCGGGCTTTGCCAGTGTGACTTTTGATTGTGTTTTTTAATAAGCCCTTTGTCTTTTTCAGGGTCTTGAAAGTCCGTATCAGGATTAGCGCAAAGGTCAAGTGCAAGTTTTTGCTCCGTCGGTGCAAAGTATAGCTCAATTTTTGCTTTTTAGATTGCTTTAGTTTATTTGTTAGCAGCTGAAATATTTTACGGAATTCGTATTTTATTGAACTGTAATTGTTTTAAAATGGTTGTAATATTACCTTCTCGTATTCAAACTGTGATCCGGTTTGAATCTGTTTCTTGAGAAAAAGACCTGCCAGATGATGTGATTTGTGGAAATGGATTTAAAATCAGGTTATACTTAAGCAGTATCGTCAGCAGCAGGAATTCATTTATTATTTTAGTCGGGGTGTTTAGCAATGATTCAAAAAGCCAGTCTCCGTTTGTTGCAGCGTCAGGCAATGCCAACAACGGTTCTTTCAAATGATATTTATAGGAAAACTTCACTCCTCAATGATATTGAAGAGGCGGGGGACGCTGGCACCGAATTAGACGGCCCATTGCTGCTGAATATCCTCGTGAAATTTTTTCATGCCTATGTTTATCCGGGGTCGCATGAAAGAGTGCTTACCCTTGAAGAAATCTCATTGCTTTTTGATCAGTTTGTACATCGCAGGCTTGGAAGTGATGTTCTTGAAGGATGTTTAGATATTCGCAAGACATTGCTTTCATATGGTTTTGCTTTGTGTATGCTGGCCGATTTACCCAAGAGTGCGCATATCTTTAAAGCTATTGCAGAAGGGTCTACAACCTTAGACGGGAATACTTTCACGGGGCTTGATATAGGTTCGGGAACTGGCATTTTGATGCTTGCAATGAGTGTTTTTGCAAAAAGAAATGGTTTTTCAAGTACGTCCTTGGTCGGAATAGAGCGCAACCAGATTGTAGCTGAAAGAACAAATGAAATTATGGGAAGAATGGGATTAGGTAATATTATAGTTGCTGATGCCAAAAAAAACGACACTTACGGATTTCTTGAAGATAAAGAAATTCATTATGTGACTAATGAAACTTTGCCGAGCGTTAACAGAAGTCTTTGGAAAGAAGATTTTATTTTTATATGCAAGACTCTTTATGATGGTTTTTATTCTCAGATAAAGAATGCTAATTTCTTCCCGGATTCTGTTTTAGTTGGGCGGAGTTCAACAGATATGCTTACGGTTTTAAACAGTAGTAACGGTTTCCAGTTGGAAAGTGGCGATTATCCACTCAGGCTTATGAAGCCTTATGCTATCAGTCTTTCAGGAAGTATGATTCCTTTGGAATCCATAGGGCATGCGTATGAAAAATATATACCGGAGGTTTGGAAAACAGTTCTGACTCGTCGCTGGTAACAGTGGTTATTTTTCGAGGTAATCTTCGAGGATAGAAATTAATTTTTTCTTTTTTATCGGCTTTGCCAAGTGATCTGTACATCCGCAATTTATACATTTCTGGGCATCTTCCAGAAAAGCGTTGGCGGTTAATGCTAAAATTGGAGTTATCTTTTTTTTGTTATCCAGTTCAAATTGCCTGATAGCTTTGGTTGCTTCGTACCCGTCCATTACGGGCATCTGGATATCCATAAGAACTAAATCGTAGTTTCCAAGTATATATTTTTCCAGTCCTTCCTTGCCGTTTTCTGTCATAGTAATTTGGTAGGGGCTTTCTTTCAGATACAGATCCACGACCCTCCGATTGTCTTCGGAATCTTCAATCAGAAGAATGGAAGCCTCCTTTTCCCTGAAGGAGTCTGTCCGATTTGTTTCATTTTCAAAGTTAAGATCAAAGTCATTCAGGTCTTCAATTATTTTTTTATCTGAATCTGATTCATTGATTTCATTTGCGATACTTCTAGGTGATACGGGTTTATGAATATACGAAGCCCCGAGCTGTCTGGCTCTTACCGTTGCTCTGGGCACAGGTTTGGCTTCAATTAGCATGATCAGTGACCAGCCTTTGCATAAATCTTTTTTCAGTGTTCTTAAGACATCAAAACTATTTGCATCCCATGCCGGTTCTCCAATTATAAGAGCTTTACGGCTGCTTTTTGCAAGAGACAGTTCCGCAGCCGTTGTTGTTGCCTGATTCATTGTTTCGGCAACGCTAACGGATGCACCTAAATCTGTTAGGGCGTTTTTCAGATATTTTCGAGATGGATAATTTTTATCAATTAATAGAATTGAGATTCCGTTCAAGGGGAGTGATTTATGTTGATTTTGTGGAAAGGTAAGCTGCATTGTAAAAGAAAAGGAAGAACCTTGGTCTTTCTGACTGCTGACGAATAGTCCTCCGCCCATACATTTTACCATTTGCATGCAGATTGATAAACCAAGTCCTGTTCCTCCAAACGTTCTGGTCGTGGAGGAGTCTGCCTGAGAAAAAGTATCAAAAATCTGATTCATTTTTGAGTCCGGGATGCCTATGCCCGTATCCTTTATGATAATTTTGAGCATTCCTGTTTCAGTTATAGATGCTTCGTAGGTTACTGAACCTTGGTCAGTGAATTTAAGGGCATTCCCTACAAGGTTTACGAGAACCTGTCTTATTCTGGTGGGGTCTCCGTTAATTATTTTAGGCAATTCGGGTGCAATATACCAAGATAGGTCAATACCTTTGCTTTGTGCTCTCAGTGCGAAGATGGAGCCGATTTCCTCGAAAATGTCTTCTAGTTCGAAGTCTATTTTTTCAAGTGTTATCTGTCCTGCTTCGATCTTTGAAAGGTCTAGAATGTCGTTTATGAGCAGAAGAAGGTTCTCTCCTGCATTTTTGAATATCTTTACGTAGTTTTTTTGAGCTTTGCTAAGTCTTGACTCCCATAGCAGATCAGCCATTCCGAGAATTGCATTCATAGGAGTCCTTATTTCGTGGCTCATGCTGGCGAGAAAATCACTTTTAGCCTTATTTGCTGCGTCTGCCGCAACTTTTGCACGCTCGAGTTCTCGAGTTTTTTTCTGTTCGGTAATGTCTTCAATAACCCCTTCCATCCATTTGGTTTTTGAATTTTCGTCCAAGTATAATGAAGCCGTTATATTTACCCATATCGGAGTTCCATCTGTTTTTTGCATCTGCACTTCTTTGTCGCGCACGCTCTTTCCACTGAGCAGTTCGTTGAGAATTGAATAGTGGTTTTCTTGATGAATAAATAAAGATTTTATCGGGGTCATGTGGAAGCTGTCCCAGTCTGAATAGCCGAACATTTTAGCTAAGGCCCGGTTGCCTCTGATCAGTTTGCCTTCAAGGCTGGCTTCAGCTCGGTATACTCCAACGTTAATACTTTCCAATAGTGTGCGGTACTGTGTTTCAGACTCTCTGAGATCTGAATATAGACTTGCATTCTGGATTGATATGGCCGCTTGAGAACAAAGCAGATTTAATACTTCGAGCCGTTCTTCGGTGAAAACCCCGGGGCTGAGATTGTTCTCAAGATACAAAACTCCACGCATAACTTGTTGATTAATGATCGGCATTGCCAAAACAGATTTAGGAGAATGTTTAATTATGTAGCTGTCGATGATAAAAGGGCCCTGTGAACTTGCGTCTCTTAGAACAATGTTGTCTTTTGATCGGAAAACGTAGTTAACAATGCTTTCGCAATATGAGCTTGCTTTAGGGGTAGATTTTACTTGTGTCGATATTCCGTGTTTGGAAACTTCGGCATGAGCGACCAGTTCCAGCGTGTTTTTATTATTAAGTAGAAGAGATGCTTTTTGTGCTCCGGCGTTTTCAATAACAATGCGCATTAACTTGTCGAGCAATTGTTCAAGGACTATTTCTCCTGAAATAGCAAGAGAGGCCTTCATTACAGCGGAAAGATCTAAAGAATAAGAGCTTTTTGTCTTGCAACAGGCCTGTTCAGACTTTGTTTCCATGAGAGAAGGGGTGAATTCTTCCGGCAGTGAATGGTAGTCTGTTATTAATTGGTTAACCTTTGCAGAGGCTCCCCAGTTTTTATAGTGTTCGCAGGCTTCGTCTATTAAAGATATCCCGGTCCGCTTACTGCCAATTGTGAAATGAAATTTAGCGGCCAGTTCACATGAAAGGGCTGCAAAATTATTAAATCCGTTCCTTATGCTTGTGCGGATAGCCTCTTCGTAAAGACGCAGAGCAGAGCTTGATTGCCCTGTTAGTGAATGATGCTCAGCGCTTGCAAGAAGAAAAAGATGACTGAAATTTTCAGGGCAATTTTGTTCCCATATTTTAAGTTTAGCCAGTGAATTTTTTATGCGTTTCTTGAATGTTTTTTGTTTGGGAACTGAGGAGTCGTTGTAGAGAGCGGTCATATTGATGACACTGAAAAAATGAAAAATTGGAACATTAAGCATTCCAAACAAATATTTCTCAATGTTTTTTTGTATGTTTTCAATTTTTTCAAGAGCTTGCTGATTGTATCCGAAAAAAGAGAGGGTGATAATTTTAGATATTTTGGCCCAGTATTCAATTACTTCAGATCCATTATTTTTGGCCATTCCGATTAGTTCTTTTTCATGGAAAGATTCGTCGTTTAAAAAACCGGGAGTATGGGTTGTGCCTTCAAAGCTTTTGGACATTTGCTTAATTAACTGGAGAACTCCTGTTGTGAATTGGTTTGGGGTGTTCTGAAGAAAGTTTAGGTATTTATCAGCATTCGTCCTTACATCGGACAGAGAGGAGCCTTGAAGAAATTTATAGTAGACTGCAAAGTAGCTGGCATATCTTCCGTAGGTTGCATCTCCATTTAATTGTCCGGATTGAAATGCTGTTTCAAGTGTGCGGATATTTTGAGCTATCGGGACGTGCCAGTGATCGTGAGCACATCCTCGAAGCATGTTTATTTTTGTGTCCAGTTCGTTGTTTCCAAACTGTTTGTTTAAGCCGACTGCGAGTTGTGTATATTTTTTAGATTTTTCAAAGGAGAAATCTTTAGCCGCTAAAAACATTGCATAAAACATATATCCAAATGCAGATGAAGGTGCGTTGCCGTATTTTAAAGAAAGCCGGAGCATTTTTAGTACAATGAAAAACACAAGCTGTTTATTGTACATGTATGCCGGAGTAATTATGTGCATTAAGAGCTTCATTATTTCCAGTTGTTCAGGATCTTTCATTTTAGGGAGATTATAAAGATCTTCGACTGATTTGTTATGAAGCAGTGTTCTTGTTTTGAGCAGTTCAGAGATCCGGGCAAACTTACCCGGATGTTCAGGAAGGTTCATGCTGAACAATGTCAGGAGTTCAAGAGCCATTTTGACTGCGTCTTGATACCTGCTCTGATTTGTATAACGCATTATTTTAGTGAGCTTAATTTTTAAAATATCGTGTTTGTTTGCAGCCTTTTCAAGTATGGTTGTAAAAATCTCTTCAGCATGTTTTGTCCCGTCGTTCAGGTATTCACATTCCAGCCAGTCAAGGTGCATGTCAAAAGTCAGAGCGTAGTTTTTTATCCAGCAATCCTGATTGAGTAACTGAATTCCAGTAGCAAAGTAATTTGCAGCCAGATCAAAGGCAGAACTTCTTTTAGCCTTTTTGCCCGCACGTCGAAAAATGGCTGAAACTTGATACCGTTCATCTTCTTCTGTTAATTCGGAAAGGCTTTCTTTGAACTGCATTGCAACATCGAAAATGATCTCTTCTATTTTTGAATCATCGAAAATTCGCAGCATGTTGCGCCCGATTTTTAAATGCAGGGCAGTTTTTTCTTGTTTCGTGAGCATGGAATATGCAGCCTGCTGGACTCTGTCATGCATGAAAGAGAGTTGAGGAGTCCATTTGAGATCAGAACTGATAAGGTCTGCACCTTCAGGGGACTCTTCGCTTGAAAGGAGCAATCCATTGCGGAGCGCGATATTTAAAAAAGAGACGATTTCCTCTTTAGAAAGATCGGTGACCGCAATTAATGTATTCATGTCGAATTTACCGCCTATGCAGGAAGCGGTCTTTAAAATTTTTTGATCGTCCGGTGCGAGATTCTTGATTTTTTCGGCCATGAGTTCAACGATATTTCCATCCATGGAAATTTTGCGAATGGCTTTAACATCCCAGTCCCATCGGGTTTTTTCATAGTTGAATTTTATCAGTTCAGCCCTGTAAAGATTACGAATATATTCGCGTACAAATAAAGGGTTGCCACCTGTTCTGTTGAATATCAGTTTTGCAAGTTCGCTGGCACGTGACCGTTCTGTTCTAAAGGTTCGGCTGATGAAGCCTAAAACATGTTGTTGTTTAAGCCTGTTAAGAGGGATTGTTATAATGTTGGGGGGCCCCGTAAGCATATCACGGACATCGCTGTTCAACGATTGGCTGTCTCTGTATGCCCCGATAAACAAAAGGTGTGTAGTTTCTTTGTCGGCAATCAGTTCTGTGATCAGGGCGGTTGTTGAAGCATCCGCCCATTGTAGATCATCAATGAATAGAACCAGAGGGTGATCCAGATTTGGAAAAATTTTAATAAAATTTTTAAAAACCAAGTTAAATCGGCTGCGAGCCTCTGTTAGGGGCAATTTTGCAGGTGGCGGCTGTGGCCCGATAAGCAATTCCAGCTCGGGGATGACTTCGGTAATGAGTCCCGCATTTGAGCCCAGTACTTTGATAATGCATTTTCCCCACGCATTTATTACGGGGGTTGAATTTGTTAATCTCTTACGGATTAATTTCTGAAAAGCCTGAATCAGCGCGCTGTACGGAATGTTACGTTTGAATTGATCAAATTTACCTGAAATGAACTCTCCACGAGCTTCGTCGACTTGTTTGTGAATATCATTGATGAGAGATGTTTTTCCAGATCCAGGTTCTCCCTTGACCATGACCACTTCACAACTGCCCAGAGCTGATTTTTTGAAAGCTTTCAAAAGAAGGTGTTTTTCTCTTTTTCTTCCGAACAGTCTGCGTGAAAGGGTGAATGTGTCCGAGATGTCTTTATCCCCAGCCTTGAATCCTTCAGGAAGAAAAGATTTTTCACATATTTTTAAGCAGATTTTTAAATCTTGTTTTATTCCGTGGGCGGATTGATATCTATCATTCGGGTTTTTCGCCAGAAGCTTTAAAATTACAGCGGAAAGCTGTTCCGGTATTTCTGGGTTTATCATGTCAGGAACAGGCGGTTCCTGCGCAAGATGGCAATGTATGAGTTCCGATGCATCTTCTGCTGAAAAAGGAAGTGAGCCTGTGAAAAGTTCATAAAGAGAAATTCCAAAAGAGTAAAAGTCCGATCTGTGATCAGATTCTTCACTTATTCTGCCGCTTTGTTCCGGAGAAATATACGGAAGAAAATTATCTGAAACTAATCCTATAGTTATCCCTGATGCGCTGTCCGGGAAGCGTGAGCAACGTTGTAAGCCGGTCATGACAACTTCATGCATGTCACGGGATACCGCAAAACAGTCAGGTTTAACGTTTCTATGCAGGAATCCTTTCGAGTGGACGCAATTTAAAGCTGTCAGAGCTTTTATTGCGAGAAGGATTTTTAGTTTAAGGTCAATGTCTGTATTTATAATAAAATTATTAAGTAAAGAGTAGCCCTTGTCTTCAAGGATGAGAGCTAGGGAATTATCTGTCTGGTGGAGAGCTATAGGATATATTGCTCCCTGTTTTCCTATTTCCAGTGAAGTCGCATATTCATTTTTTATTTCAGATAGCAGTTTGTGTGAGGGAAATTTTGAAGTCGGATATTTGATAAGGACAGTAGATCCGTCGTAATCTCTCACAGCTCTGCATAAGGAAAGTTCATCTTCTTTAAAAAGGGGACCGACTTTTTCATAGCCGACGAGATCAATCATAAAAAACAGCTCCCCATAGTTAGGTGACCGCATTAGATTTTTATCTTGAATTTAAAGGAATCAAATTATTTTGTATCATTAATGGAGTAGGCTGTCATGAAAAGAGTGGGAATCTTGCGGACGAATTTGGCGTATTTGTTTTAGAGGTGAGAACTCAGCATGAGGGCTCCAAAGGAAATAATTATCAGTGAGCCGGAAAGGGATATAGCTGTGTAGAATATTTGAGCCTTTTTACCTCTTGCGGCACGGTCCATAACGGATCTTGCTTTAGCGGCGGTAAGTGCAAAAATTGAGGTAGTCAAAGCCATTCCTGTTGCAAGGAAAAGCATGGCAGTCAATCCGACCCACAAAATTCCGGAGGATAGAGTATAAACAAGAATAATTGCAGCTCCGGGACACGGAACAAGTCCTGTTACAAACGCAACAGTAGTGATTTCTTTTAGTGAAGCGCACTTGGTCGGTTCGGAGCGGTTTTCCTGATTTCTTTTGAAGAAGGATCCGATTACTCCAAACAACATCCATAGTCCGATGAGTAAAACCAGCGCAAAGCTTGCTGTCTGTAAGTGATAGTTGAAATTTTCAAAACCGGACATTCCGCTACTGAGAAGTAAATATGCAAGGCAGACAGCCACAGTCGCAGATCCCACATGTACGAGGGTGATTACCCAGGACATGAACACTGCTGTGTATATTGTCCCGCGGCGTGAAAGGAAATAAGCGCAGACCACAGATTTACCATGTCCGGGGCCGACTGCATGGACAACTCCGTATGCAAAGGAAAAAAGTAGAAAAAACCAAAAGGATTTCCCAAAGGAATTTCTTTTAATGTCACGGGAAAAGAAAGTCAGTTTGGCTCGTATGTCCTTTTGCAAAAGGATTACTTTTGTCATGGCAGAGTCGTAAAAACTTTTGGAGCGATCTTTTTTGATCTTGATGGAATCGGAGGTTTTTTTTGCTTCTTCTGCCTTTGAACTTGTCGACTGAACAGAGTCTTTTTTTTGAGTGAGAAAAGGGTTGGTCGCAGCAATCGCCGCAGGGGTAAACGCAGTTGTGGCAGTGACGAGTATCAGAGGCAGTAAGAGAAAGAAAATTATTTTATATTTCATTTGGGGCCAAAGGTAAGAAAGGCTGCTTCAGGTGCCATTTGAGTTATCGGAGATGTAAGTTCTTCGACAATATCAAAGTCCAGTTGAGCGTCCAGTGTCTCCGGGAGGTTTTTGATTTTATTTTTCGGATCAATTTGAAACGCAGTATAAAGGGTTTCATCGCGATTAGTTGCTACGATGGTATGTTTTTTATCATTTTCTTTAACGTTGCAGGGAATAAAAAAATTATAAACAAGGGTGTGTCCTTCAATCGAGGGAATAAACTCGGTTGCCTCTGTAATCGTATATGGCTGTCCGTCAACTAGGATTGTTGTGAAGTAATTGAAGTTTTTGAGATTAACAAAAGCACCTTCTTTAAGGGCTTTTGCCTCTTCTTTGGAAAGTTTATTATTGTGGTCGGCGTCGAATTCTCCAAGGATCATGGACGCAAACATTTCATCGAACCACCATTTTTGTCTGACTCCTTTTAATCCAAGTGAATCGAATTCAAAGGTTAAAGAGCTGTCCACAAAAACATGCGGGTGCGCAATTGCCTGATTCGGGACGAATAAGGTCAATAGTAAGGTCGTAATTACAAAAAACAGCGGGAGTGAATAACTGATTTTTTGTAACAGGTGCGCGATGATATTTTTCATACGGGAACAATGGAAGAGGACATTGATTGTGTCAAGTTTAAGAAGGCTGCTCTAAATAGAAAAGGTCTCTAGCACATATGTACAGAGACCTTTCTTTCCGGCTGTCTTTTTTATAAAACGATTAGCGTGATCTGATACTTCTGGTAACAAATTCAGTTGTTTCTTCGTACAAGTTAGGCAGATCGTAAGGAGACAGGAATCTGGTTCTGACCGTGCCGACAATGTTGGAATAAATGATAGTGGTGGTATCGTCGATGGATAGTTCCCTAATGGAGCCGTCTTCGATTCCCCGGTTTACACATTCGCGGATAATATTTAGAAGCTGCTGGAATTTAAGAGCTATTCTGGTCCGGTCCATGTCTATTTGCACATCACTGAAAGGGGAGCAACGAAGCAGGATAGGAAAAGTATTGCGATGTTTCAAAGTGTAGTACAGGTAACTTTTCATGAAGGCTGCAACCCCGTCAATTCCTGAGGTTGTCTCACTGATTTCTGCATTCAAATATTCCATGAGGTCTTCTACCATGGCAATACCGGCGGTAAGAAATAGTTCTTCTTTTGATCCGAAGTAATGCGAGACAAGGCCGAATGCCACGCCAGCCCGCTCAGAAATCATTTTAACGGTAGTTCCTGCATATCCGTAACGCCCAAAGGTTTCCTGAGCAGCGTAAAGGATAGCATCTTTTTTGTTTTTACCTTTCATAGACTCTCTCTGGCAAAGTTGAGGTTGAAGGTCTTTTCAACGATTCGATGTGTTTAATAGTATTCTTTCGTTTTCCGGTCAAATTATCTGTTTAATATCTTGATACAAAATAAGCATGTATACGATTAGGTTTGCTTAATGAGATTGAACTGTTGTAGCTTTTTTAACTGATAAAGAAAGAGTTGCCTGTTATCTTTTGAAATTAAATGTTAATTGAATCCGGTTTTTTGTTATACTGGATCTGTTTGTTCTTAAAAATAAGGAGGAATTGCTATGTCTGGGTTCAATGTAAGTGATATACCGATTTTGTTGTTGATTATAGGGGCCACAATTATTCCGATATGGTTAGGTCTCAGGTTAAGAAAAATCAAACCGCGAATTCTTTGGATAGGCATGCTGCTTTGTTTGTTGTTCGGTCCATTGGGGCAGGTTTATGTTAAGGGCTGTATCCCGTGGATACTTATTCTTCTGGGAGTGTTGATTGGAGTGCAGCAGTTGCTTCCTCCAAATTTCGCAATGATTATTATGCTGCTTTCTTCCCCGCTTGTTATGTTTTATCGGCTAAGCAGGTAGAATAATGGCTGGTAAAATCTTTTTTACCAATTGAAATTTTTACGGGAAAAGTAACCCCTTGAGCATGCAATGCATCGCATGCTCAAGTCTTTCCCAGCCTATTTCGTCCTGAAGGCTTACTCCGCCGTATGTCTTGGTATTAAGCGAGCGAATGGCAAGATACGAAATTCCGCCCCCGAGCAGGGCGACGGCTGCCGCGAGATCAACTTCATCAGGTACGTCCGGTCCTAAATGCTCAAAGAACTCCAATGCAGTTCTAACCCTTACATCTTCAAGCTCTTCTGATAAGGCAGAGCGTTCAAGCATTTCCCAAGCCAGTATTCTTAGGGTTTCAGGTCTTTCTTCAAGTTCTTTGCGAAGTGAAAGAAAAAAGGCTCCGACCTGCTTTTCCGGGCATATGTCAGGGAATTCATCAGGGGTATTCGCTAAAAGTTCTTCTGTGCTGGGCCAATAAAAACTTGATTCGGCAAGGTCGCTTAAAATATTTTCAATCCCTTTATAGTAATGGAAAATAACTTTTCTCGAAATGCCTGATCTCAATGCGATTTCATCGGCAGTGAGTTTGTTGAATCCTGTTTGCGCCAGACATTTGTATGTTGCATGAAGAATTTTTTTGCGTGTAGCTGTAAGTGTATTGATAGGAACAAGTTTAAAGGGCATTTGAGTCCGCCTGCAGAGTTTTAATAATGACCTGAAAGAAATGGTTTTTTTTTAAACGTATTATTTGTTTGACCTTAGTCAATGATGTTTCATTATAAGTTTATGTAAGTTAGCACGCAGAGCAGAAAAAGCCATCAGCGTTATTGCAGCCAAAAAAAATAAACTTTAAACTTTTTGTTTTTTCTCGCATAGTAACGATATCAAAATTTGAATTATTCTTACGGGGAAAAGTAATGACGCAAAAAATTCTTGTTATAAATCCAGGTTCAACCTCTACAAAGGTTGCTATTTTTTGTGACAATGAAGTTTGTTTTGATGCTGAAGTGCGGCATCCTCGAGATATTATTGATAAGTATGCAACAGTAATGGACCAGAAAAGTTTCCGCACTGAGCAGGTTTTATCTCTTATTGATGAGTCACTAAAAGAAGGACAGCTTGATATCGTCGTCGGTAGAGGCGGTTTGCTTAGAGCTATTCCTGGTGGGCCTTATTTAATAAATGATGAAATGATTGCTGATCTTGAAAGTGCAAAATACGGTGCTCACCCTTGCAATCTCGGTGCAATGATTGCCCGCGATTTGGCAGCAAAATGGGGCGTGCCTGCTATGATAATGGACCCGGTTGTTACAGACGAGATGGACCCGGTAGCTAAAATTACGGGTTTTCCGGAAATTACCCGCAGAAGTGTTTTCCATGCCCTCAGTCAAAGAGGTGTGGCCCGGACTGTTGCCGCCAAGCTCGGCATTGAATATGAAAAAGGGAAATTTATTGTGGCCCATTTAGGGGGCGGAGTTTCTATCGGAGCTCATAGAAACGGACGCGTTGTCGATGTGGTAAATGCTCTAGACGGAGAAGGTCCTTTCAGCCCCGAGAGATCTGGCAGTTTGCCTGTTTTGACCGTGCTTGAACTTCTTGCTTCAGGAAAATTTTCTTATGATGAATTGCGTAAAAAGGTTACTTCCGGTTCGGGACTTCTCGGGTTGCTGGGAACCAATGATCTGCGTGAAGTAGAAGCCCGTATTATTGCGGGAGATGAAGAAGCAAGGCTTGTTTTTGATGCACTGGCTTATAATCTTTCAAAATACATAAGCTCATTTGTTCCGGTTTTGATGAAAGAGGACTCGGCTAAAAAACCTGTGACTGCGATAATTCTTACAGGTGGAGGAGCCAAAAGTCTTCGGCTTGTTAATGCTGTTGAAGATATGGTCGGTTCTATTGCTAATGTGCATGTTATAACCGGATTGGAAGAGATGGAAGTTATGGGTCGCGGAGGGTTGGCTGTTCTTCGCAATGAACTTGTTCCTGCTGAATATTTCGCCGCCGTTTCTTCGGAAAAAACAAAGTAAGGATATTATTCTTGCGTACAGAAAAGTTTGAGAGTAGTATAAATCATACCAAAATGGTGGGAAATAAGAGTATGCAGTTTAACTCTGCTAAAATTGAAGCAAAGATTAAGATGTTTTTTTGTCTTCACAATAGCTGAGAAGTGCGTATATTTTAAGTATAACAAAGCCGTCCGGCCTGTTCTGGAATGTGGCTTAAAAATATTCATCCCTGCAATCGGGACGTGGAGAATATCATGTGGGAATATACTGATAAGCTTAAAGAACATTTTTTGAATCCGAAGAATAGCGGTACCATTGATGATGCGGATGCTGTCGGTGAAGTAGGAAGTCTTTCCTGCGGAGACGCATTACGTCTTTTCCTTAAGATAGATGACGAAGGCCGTATTGAAGATGCGAAGTTTCAGACATTCGGCTGTGCCAGTGCCATTGCCTCAAGCTCGGTGCTGACTGAGATGGTAAAGGGAATGACTGTCGAGGAAGCTGAGAAGGTCACCAATAAGGATATTGCTGAGGCCCTCGGCGGACTGCCTAAGGAAAAGATGCACTGTTCTGTTATGGGACAGGAAGCTCTCGAGGATGCAATCAGACGTTACAGAGGGCTGGATGCTGTTCCGGCGCCGGAAGGAGAAATAGTCTGTAAGTGTTTCGGTGTGACTGACGTGCAGATCAAGCATGCGGTTGTTGAAAATAAGCTCACCACCGTGGAAGAAGTTACCAACTTCACCAAGGCCGGCGGGGGCTGCGAAGACTGTCACGGCAGGATTAAGGAACTTATAGATGAAATCCGCTTTGGTGTAACAGAATTAAAGCCCGTCATTGAAAAGCCGGCTAAGCTCACTAACATCAAGCGTTTTCAGCTTGTTACACAGACAATTGACGAAGAAATCCGTCCGGCCCTTCATAAGGATGGCGGAGATATAGAACTTATTGATATTGAAGGGACGGTAGTAATTGTTTCTTTACGTGGTGCCTGTGTTGGCTGCCCCTCCAGTGGTGTGACTCTTAAGGATTTTGTTGAGCGCAGACTGAAGGAAACCGTGGAAGACGCTATAACTGTCCGGGAGGCTTAAGATGCGACCAGTATATCTCGATAACAATGCCACAACAATGGTCGCTCCTGAAGTCAGGGAAGCAATTCTTCCTTTGCTTGAGGATGAATACGGAAATCCGTCCAGCATGCACGGTCTCGGCGGCAGATCTGGAAAGTTGTTGTCTGAGGCGCGGGAAAAGATCGCTGCCGGGTTGGGTTGCAGTCCGTCGGAGATTATATTCACCTCTTGCGGAACAGAGGGTGATAATACTGCGATTCATTCTGCGATTGAGTCGCAACCTGACAAGAAGCATATTATCACTACCCGTGTAGAGCATCCGGCTGTCTTGAATGTTGCCAAGCATCTTGAGCGCAAAGGGTATGATATAACTTTGCTCGGTGTTGATTCTGAGGGCCGTATGGACCTTGATCAGCTTCGCGATTCGATCAGACCTGATACTGCTCTTGTTTCTGTTATGTATGCTAATAATGAGTCCGGCGTTATTTCTCCCATTGAAGAAATGGTTGAGATTACAAAGGAACGCGGCGTTCTTTTTCATACCGATGCTGTTCAGGCAGTAGGCAAGATTCCTCTTGATTTGAAGAAGTTAGCGGTTGATTATCTGGTTTTGTCAGGACATAAGATTCACGCTCCGAAGGGAGTAGGTGTTCTCTTTTTGCGTCGCAATACTCCGTTCAGACCCTTTATGCTGGGTGGACATCAGGAGCTTGGGCGCAGGGGCGGCACTGAGAATATTCCGGGTATCGTAGGACTTGGTGTGGCTATGGATCTTGCCGTTAATCATATTGAAGAAGAGAATACCAGAGTTCGGGCAATGCGCGACAGGCTTGAAAAGGGCCTTATGGCAACTATTCCTGATGCCATGGTGAACGGTTTTGAAGCCTCAAGACTGCCTAATACTTTGAGTATTGCGTTTAAGTATATTGAAGGAGAAGCAATGCTCCTCCTGCTCGACCAATTCGGTATCTGTGCCAGTTCCGGTTCAGCTTGTACTTCGGGAAGCCTCGAGCCATCGCACGTTCTACGCGCAATGGGCGTTCCGTTTACTTACGCTCACGGATCACTCAGATTCTCCTTGTCGGTGTACAATACTGATGAAGATATTGATCTGGTACTTAAGGAGCTTCCTCCGATTATCAGCAGATTGCGTGAGTTTTCACCGTTCAGACGCGGTGATGAAGGGCTGGACTGGGTAGAAGATCATTAAAATGGATGTTCAAAAAAGTTTATTTGCGCGGACGGGAAACATTTTGAGCAAGTTTCTCGTCCGTGTTTTTTGGAGCAGGAGTTGACTCGGCAAAATAAGTTGCTACCTATATATGTCAGACGGAACAGTCTGCTATATAAGCACTAAAATTAAACGAGGGACAAATGAACATACATGAATCAATGATTTCTCTAGTAGGCGATACTCCACTGGTTAAACTTAACAGTACGGCAGAAGGCTGCGTTGCCACAGTTGCTGCCAAGCTTGAGTTCTTTAATCCGTGTTCGTCCATTAAAGACCGGATCGGTGTTTCTATGATTGAAGAGGCCGAGAAACGCGGTGACCTTAAAAGGGGGGCTGTCGTTGTTGAGCCTACCAGCGGAAATACCGGGGTCGGTCTTGCCTTTGTCTGCGCCGTAAAAGGGTATAAGCTTATTTTGACTATGCCGGAAAGTATGAGCCAGGAACGCAAAGACCTGCTTAAAGGTTTCGGAGCGGAACTTGTTTTAACTTCGGCCCCTAAAGGCATGACCGGAGCTATCAATAAAGCCCGCGAAATTGCCGAAGAAAATCCCGGTTCATTTTTGCCCATGCAGTTTGCTAATCCCGACAATCCCAAAGCACACCGTACCGGAACCGCAGAAGAAATATGGCGGGATACTGATGGTAAGATAGATATTTTTGTGTGCGGAGTCGGTACTGGCGGAACGATTACTGGAGTCGGTTCAATTCTTAAAAAATATAATCCTGCTATAAGGATCGTAGCTGTTGAGCCTTCTAAATCTCCAGTTCTTTCTGGCGGCGCTCCTGCTCCTCACGGAATTCAGGGTATCGGGGCCGGGTTTGTGCCTGAAGTGCTCCAGACAGATGTTATTGACGAGATATTCAAAGTTGACGATGCTGATGCTCTGGGTATGGGACGTAGGCTTATGCAGGAAGAAGGCATTTTATGTGGCATTTCCGCCGGGGCAGCGGCTCATGCGGCTGTTGAAATCGCAAAACGTGAAGAAAACAAAGATAAGCTGGTCGTTTTCATCGTTCCCGATACTGGAGAACGTTATTTAAGTACCGCACTTTTTCAGGATTAAGGTCAATAAAATGGTAACTAAGCTCGGTGCTCCAATGTTGTCGGATGTAGTGGATGCTCTTTGTGAGGAAGAATCTTATCAGGCTGTTTATCATATGCCTGAACATGATCGCCCGATGCCTTCGCTTGAAGCTTTGGGTGAACTCGTGGAACGCCTTCGGGCGGTGATTTTTCCCGGCTATTTCGGAGATTCAGAAATACGCCCTGAAACTATGCGCTATCACGTCGGCGGTAGTCTTGATATTGCATACAGGCTGCTCGTGGAGCAGATTTCACGCGGGCACTGTTTCTTTTGTAGCACAGACGACCGTACCTGCATTGATTGCGAGGTCGAGGCCAAGCGTGTTGCCGGTGAATTTATGTCGAAGCTTCCGCAGATCCGCAAACTTTTGGCAACTGACGTGCAGGCTGCTTACGTTGGTGATCCTGCCTCCAAAAGCCCGGGCGAAACTATTTTCTGTTATCCAAGTATTACGGCTCTGACTCATCACCGCATTGCTCACGAGCTTTATAAGCTTAAGGTGGATTTGATTCCCCGTATTATCGGTGAAATGGCTCATTCTAAGACCGGCATTGATATCCATCCAGGTGCACAGATCGGGGAACATTTTTTCATTGATCATGGAACGGGTACTGTTATCGGGGAAACCTGTATTATCGGGCGTAATGTTCGTCTCTATCAGGGTGTAACCCTTGGAGCAAAAAGCTTTCCGCAGGATGATTCCGGCACACTCATTAAGGGCATTGCCCGTCATCCCATAGTCGAAGACGACGTGATTGTTTATTCAGGCGCAACTATTCTGGGCCGGGTTACTATCGGTCAAGGTTCAGTTGTCGGCGGTAATGTTTGGATTACGAGATCTGTTGAAGCCGGTGAAAGATTGCTTCAAAATAAATGTTCTTTGTGATTGCAGCTAACTGACTTGAATTTATTATTTCAAAGTATTGAAAGGCGGAAAGTTAAAACTTTCCGCCTTTCTTTTTTATAATCCGCGAGCATTATTCAAGATAAAGTTATGATTTGGACCACTCTCGAATTTGTTTAATTTCATTTTCCGGAACATGTAAGTGTTCTAAAAATTGCTGATGAACAGCGGGATGAAGTTTTTCAAATGCAATGTGCCAGCGGTGCATGTCCTCGTCACCGAATCCGGCTTCTCGGAATATTTCGGTCCACTGTTCTTTAGTAAAATTTTCAGAATTATTGATACTCATGTCATTATCCTCTTGATTAAATATAAGATCAGGTTTGTTGGAATGATCAGCGTTTGCGTTTGTTATTTCTTTCGTGCCAAATAAAAAGCGTAACCCTGCGAGTCCGGGTATTTGCGCATCATATCCATTTCTTTATTAAGATTTTCAGAAAGTATATTCACCTCTGAAATCTCTTTATGTTCTTCGACAAATTCAGGAAGGTTCTTAGCCATTTCTGCATAATATTCGTCCCACCAGTCAGTTGCAGGCTGAATGAAATGTGCTATCATTTCGTAACCATGTTTTTCAAAAAGTTTGATATTTTGCTCAATGGTTTTCATTTCAGGATAGCTTTCCGTCCAAAATTTAAAGGCTTCTTCCGGTCTGTTCTCGCTTGTCCAGACCAGTTCTGATACTGCCAGAAATCCATCAGGTTTTAAAAAATCTCTCATTTTAGACAGTCCGTTTTCAAATCCCATGATAAAGAGAGATCCTTCGGACCAGATTATGTCAAAGCTTTCGGGAGCGAATCCAAGATCGTTCATATCCCCGATAGTGGTTGTTATTCTATCTTCACACCCAGTTTCACGCGCTTTGTTTTTGAGTTTTTCGAGCACAGCTTCGCGGTTGTCTAAAGCAGTAATGTGCCCTGTTGTGTTTTTACAAAGGTCAATAGTATGAGTGCCTGTTCCGCACCCGATATCCAGAATGTTTATATCTTTTTTCAGCGGCCCGAGGAGCGAAAGGGCTTTTAAGGTTGATTCGGTGCTGCCTGGCCCAAGCTTTGGCATTTGGTCAAAGAATTTAAAAAATAAGTTCATATATCTCTCACTTGCGTCTTTAATCTTGATAATAAGTTGTGGTCCAACTGACCATTTACGGATAAGCGCAATTTCATCTTTAGGTATCTGGAGATATTCCAGAAATTGCTGATGCTTATCCGGGTGTGATTTTTCAAAAGCCTTATGCCATTCGTGCATATCGTCTTCACTGAATCCAGAGCTTCGAAGTAATTCTGTCCAAAGTTCTTTGCTTAGTTGTCCTGAGATATTCACGTTAGGAGTGTTTTTCAAAATACCTGAAATGAACTGCCGTTGCTCGTGCAGGGAGCCGATTTCGTCGTTTAAATCTTTAAGTCTGCTCTCAAGAATTGACGAAATTTCATTACCCGGAGCATCAAGAATTTTTTTGATGTCTTTTAACGGAATTCCGGCTTTTCGATAATGACAGATTTGAGAAAGCCGTTCCTCCTCGTCATTTGAATAAGTCCGGTAATCACCTTTCAAATGTGAAGAAGGGGAAAGCAGTTCAATTGAGTCATAGTAAAGAAGAGTGCTGCGGGACAGCCCGAATTTTTTGGCTAGTCTTCCTATTGTCCGGTTTTTCGAATTCGTTTCAGTTATATTTTTTGTTTTCATGCAGAGCCTCATTCGTGTTTATCAGCTGATGTTGAAAACCATGTTGCACTGTAAAGCTATAGACAGGTCAAGTGGGAAAGATAAAAAAAGCCTCGACCTAAGTCGAGGCTGATCAAGTTACTTTATGTCGTTCATTATTTCAGGAGGCGTTTCTTCAAGGTCTTTTAATTCCGGGTGACGTTTATAAAAATCTTTCAGAGGCTCTAAGGGGATTTTGCATTTTGAACAAAAATCGTCTTCTGGAATGTAGTCAGCTATAAAGACTTCACCGCATTGAGGACATATTTTGTCTTCGTACGTCTCTATTTTCTTGATTTTTTTAGGTTTTGTATAAAAAAGACTATAATATAAAAAAGCTCCGCCTACAGCCGTAAGGCCTAAGCGGAGAGGCATGCTGAAAGTGTAGCCCCACAAATGTGGTAAAGGTAGATCACTTGAATAGGGTTTGCTCCAAGTTATCAATAAAATTGCAGCAAGCGTGGTGGGTAGCTTTTGTATGAAAACTAAAATTTTGTCTGTGTTCATATTTTTTAATACAACAAAAAACCCCTCCAAAGCAAATGCAATGGAGGGGTTTAAGTTGTTCTTGAACGTCTTTATTTATACTTTTCTTCGTCTTTAGCTCTGATTTCAGCCCGTTTAATTTTGCCGCTGATAGTCTTGGGCAGTTCGTCCACGTATTCGATAACTCTGGGATACTTGTAAGGAGCGGTGACCTTTTTTACATGGTTCTGTAGTTCTTTGGTGAGTTCCGCAGATCCTACAAAACCATCGGCGAGAACAATTGTCGCCTTAACTGCCTGACCACGTACAGGATCTGGAACACCTGTTACTGCTGATTCAATGACGGCAGCGTGGGTAAGGAGTGCGCTTTCTACTTCAAAAGGCCCGATGCGGTAACCTGAACTTTTAATGAGATCATCAGTTCTGCCGAGGAACCAGTAATAACCGTCTTCATCCATCCAAGCCTTGTCGCCGGTCTGATAGTAACCGTCTACCATCACGCTTGCGGTTTTTTCAGGCTCGTCCAGATATCCGTTGAACAGTCCAACCGGTTTAGCAGGATCAATTCTTACGCAGATCTGACCTTCTTCACCGGCAGCACATTTGTTACCTTCCACATCAATCAGAGCGATGTCCCAGCCGGGGCAGGGCTTGCCTATAGAACCAGGTTTCGGAGTCATGTGGGGGAATGTTGCAATCTGTAGTGTAGACTCAGTCTGACCGTATCCTTCGTAAAGAGGCTTACCTGTTGCTTCTTGCCACGCTTCAAAGACAGAAGCGTTGAGAAGTTCTCCTGCGGTGGTGCAGTGAGTCAGGGCTGAAAGGTCATATTTAGTGAGATCTTCACGAATCATGAATCTGTATACTGTGGGAGGTGCGCAAAAAGATGTTACTTTGTGGTCGGCAATAATCTGCAACAGCTCCGCAGGGTTAAACTTACCCCGGAAATCCCATGTGAAGACAGTCGCGCCGGCCATCCACTGTCCGTAGAATTTGCCCCAGACAGCTTTTCCCCAGCCTGTGTCGGCAAGGGTCAGATGAATGTTGCCGGGTTCTAGGTCGTGCCAGTATGCGCCTGTTGTGTAATGTCCAAGGGGATAGGTGTGAGTATGTTCCACCATTTTAGGCTGCCCGGTGGTTCCTGATGAAAAGAAAATAAGCAGAGCGTCGTCACCGCCTGCGCTGTTTGCGGGACGTGGAAAGGAGTCTGAATTTTCAGCGCAGAGACCGTCTATGTCCAGCCAGCCTTCCGCAAGTTTGCCTTTGCCTGCCTGAATGAGAACCTTTAAGGAGGGGCAGCTTGCGTTTGCTTCTTCAACTCTGTCTGCAACAGAATCTTCCGCAATAATACATTTGATCTTTGCAAAATTAACACGGAATTCAATGTCCTTAACTGTCAGCAGATTGGGCGAAGGAACGGGAACTGCACCTACTTTGTGACAGGCAAGCATTGAAACCCACCAGTCTATGCGGCGATACAGAATAACCATGACTCTGTCGCCTTTGCCTATTCCTGCTTTTGTAAGACCGTTGGCGAGTCTTGAAGATGCTTTGGAGAAGAATTCGAAATCTTTTTCAGTGCGGACACCATCAGGGTCAATGTGAATCATTGCCAAACGGGTAGGGTCTTCCGCTGCGGTTTTATCAACAAAATCAAAAGCGAAGTTGAAATTATCGGGAACTTCTATTTTGTATTTCTCACAGAACTCCGGATAGGAGCTGAATTTTTCTTTTTGCATGTTATGCTCCTGATCGGGTTATAAAATTACATCCAGCATGCGGGCTGGTTCTCCGTCTAAACCGCGCAAAGCATGAGGAGTATTTGAATCGAAATATAGAGAATCACCGGCTTCAAGTTCAAGTATGTTGTCGTCCAGTCTCAGTTCGAGTCTGCCTTCAAGCACATAAATGAATTCCTGTCCGCGATGAGTGGTAAAATTCATGTCAGCAGGTTTTTTAGCAGGAACATTAATCATGAAAGGTTCCATGCGTCTGCCGACAAAGGTTGAAGCAAGGTTCTTGTAGTCATAGTCCTTACGCCTGTCGACGTTGAAGCCTTTGCCCTTGCGGACCAGAGCATAGTTTTTGAGATGGGCTTCATTACCGGAAACCAGAACCGTAAGTCCTACTCCGCATACGTGTGCTACATCCATGAGGTAGCTTACAGGGATTTCAACTTCACCTGACTCATATTTTTCAGCCAGAGCTGTTTCTACCCCGACTTTTTCAGCCAGTTCCGCCACGGTCATGTCCACGGCATCTCTAATGCCTCTGAGTCGCGGAGCAATTTCTTTGTATGCCTGATCATTACTCATACAGTCTCCCTGATATGGGTGAATCCGATTAAAAGAACCGGGGGTTTTGCCGGATTTAAGCAAAATTCCCCGTAATATTTATATAAAAATATTCCTTTGCAGCCGTTAAGCGTCGGGGAACATCTCTTCGGCAAGCTCTCTTAGCTTGTATTTTTGTATTTTTCCGCTTGCTGTCATGGGGTAAGCTTCAATAAATGTAATGAATTTAGGAATTTTATATCTTGAAATCTTGCCTCTGCAATAATCTACAACATCTTCAGGAGTCATATCGACTCCGTCTTTAAGAATGATGAATGCTCCGACCTGTTCCCCGAATTTCTTGCTTGGGACTCCGGCAACCTGAATATCGAGTATTCCATCCATTGTGTAGAGGAATTCTTCAATTTCACGGGGGTAGATATTTTCACCGCCGCGGATGATCATATCTTTGAGTCGTCCGGTAACAGCAAGATAACCCTGCTCATCCATAACTCCGAGGTCGCCTGAATGCAGCCAGCCGTCAACATCGATGTTTGCAGCAGTGGCTTCGGGGTTCTTATAGTACCCTTTCATCACATTATAGCCGCGACAGCATATTTCACCTGTATCACCGACAGCGCATTGATTACCTGTTTCGGGGTTGAATAGAGCTACCTCTATTTCAGGCATTGCGCGGCCCACTGATGCTGTTCTGCGGTCAATGTCATCGTCCATGCGGGTCTGCGTCATAACCGGAGAGGCTTCGGTCAATCCGTAACATATGGTGATATCGTTCATGTTCATTTTGTCCATGACTTTCTTCATCACTTCAACAGGGCAGGGAGAACCGGCCATAATTCCGGTACGCAGAGATGAGTAATCAAATTTATTGAAAAGCTTGTGATCAAGGATGGCAATAAACATGGTAGGCACCCCGTAAAGGGCAGTGCATTTTTCCTGATCAACAGAAGCCATGACTAACAGTGGGTCAAACCCTTCGAGAATGACGAGAGTTGTGCCGTGATTGACAGCGGCAAGAACTCCGAGCACACAGCCGAAACAGTGGAACAGTGGAACCGGCAGACAAAGCCTGTCGTTCGAAGTAAACCCTTGATTTTCTCCGATCCAGTAGCCGTTGTTGCCTATATTGTAGTGCGTAAGCTGTACGCCCTTGGGGAAGCCTGTGGTCCCGGAGGTGTATTGCATGTTGATAACATCATGCGGGTCGAGAGTAGCTTGTCTTTCTTCGTATTCTTCGTCTGAAGTCACAACAGCGAGGTTGATAACTTCGGGCATTGAGTACATACCGCGATGTTTTTCCTGTCCAAGAAAGAATACTCTTTTGAGGTCTGGAAATTTTTCGCTCTGAAGGTAGCCTCTTTCATGAGTGCGCAATTCAGGAATAAGATCATAAGTTGTATGGATGTAGTCTATGTCTCTGAATCCATCGATTATGACGAGGTTTTCGCACTCGGACTGCTTGAGCAGGTATTCCAGTTCAGTCGTACGATAGAAAGTATTAACGGTAAGCAGAATGGCACCAATTTTGGCTGTGGCAAACTGCAGAGCCACCCAGTAAGGAACGTTGGTTGCCCAGATAGCAACTTTCTCACCTTTTTTGATGCCTAGAGCCATGAGCCCCATAGCAAGCTCGTCTACCAGTTCGCCGAATTCGCTGTAAGTGAGTCTGAAATCGCGATCAACGTAAACAACTGCTTCATTATCCGGCCATTTTTCAACCGCTTCATCAAGTAATGCCCCGAGAGTGATTTCCCTGAGGTGTGATTTTTCCATGTGATTCTCCACCTTATTCTCTTATTCAGGGAAATACAGAACTGCGTATATTTCACATTTTTTGTCGCCGTAAGCAGCAACGCTGTGAGGAACTACAGAATTGAAATATGTGCTGTCGCCTGCTTCTATGACGCTTGTTTTTTTGCCGTAGACAATTTCAAGCTGACCGGAAACAACAATGATAAACTCTTCTCCTTCGTGAGAAGTGAGTCTGTGTTCTTCGTTGCTTGGTTCAATCTGGATAAAAAAAGGTTCCATGTGACGGTCACTTTTTCCTTTACCAAGGGAAAAGTACTTCATAGAAGCGGTTTCTTTTTTCTCTGAATGCATGGTCAGTTCTTCCTGACGCTCATCTAAACGGACGATTAGGGGGTCTTTGCTGACATGGTCATCAAGAAAAGTGCCGAGTCTTACACCGAGAGCTCTTGCAATTTTAAGTAGCGGTCCGAGTGAGGGGTATTTGTCTTTTTCTTCGACGGCTTCGAGAAAATCAACTCCAAGCCCTGTGCGTTTCGAGAATTCTTCGAGGCTGATGCTCTGTTTTTCTCTGAAAGTTTTAATACGATGTCCTATTTTAGCTTTTGTCATACTGCCCTCTGCTGGTCTATGTCCGCTTTTTACGGGATTGTGCATAAATAATGGTAAATCGTTAAGCAATGAGTACTTACATTAACAATATAATTTTGTCATTAGTCCATAGCGTAGCGGGAATTTATTAAAATGATATGATCACTCGGGCGCAGGGTAAAACTTAGCGAAGTAAAAATGAAGAGATAAATTGCAAATTTATAAGATATTTTTATAACTGGTTGGAGTAAAGCTTCTTTCACACTGTTTGGTTACATTTGTTAGTGGCTTTCCTTAAAGAAATTATCTATGTTTATCGCTACATTTTGAAAAAATAAAGGAAACATCAATGGCTGCTGTAGATGATAATAAGGGAAGAAAAAAGATTCAAGGTGTCTTTTCCAGTCAGAACGTACAAAAGATTGGAACCGGGACAACTGTGCGTCGTACAATCAGTAAGATGTATTGGATGGCGACAGAAATGGATGATGGAAATGTAGAAGTTCAGGCTCTTAATACCAATTATATTCCTTCCGGTCCTAAAACAGCGGTCACAATGGAAGAATTTCTTTCAAAGTATTCTCCTGAGCCGGAGTTTTATGTTTCTACAGTTTATCCTAAAATGAAAGAGCTTAGCGGAACTGTTCAGCGTGGTGAAAAAGCTAGACAGGCCGGAGCAACGTACAGTGCCGAGTTTGAATTTCAAAATGCATTAGGTGTGGATGAAGATAATGTCCGCGCAAATTTCGGTTTGGGACTTACCTATATGGAGCGCGGAGAATCCAGCAAAGCTAATGATATATTTGAAAGGCTCGTGGGTCTTGATGCCGCATTTGAAACCGAGCATAAGCATCTTTTTAACGAGTTCGGTATTAATTTGAGGAAGACCGGAATGCAGGATCAGGCCATAGATTATTATAATCGGGCACTGGAAATGACCTCAAATGACGAGAACCTGCATTACAATATGGCTCGAGCTTATTTTGAAAAAGGCCTTCTTGACAAAAGTGTTGAACATCTGGAGAAAGCTCTCAGCCTTAATCCTGATCATCCTGAAGCCCAAAAATTTCTGGATTATATCAAGAGTACGCAGAACAACTAATAGCTCTTTTGCTTAGACTGCGTTTATATTTTTTCAAGCAGAGCAGAATAGAAAAATTCTTTAAGCTGTGAATCCGGAGATGTTGTCCATTCCTTTTTCAGACGGGTATCTTTGTTCTTTTTTAAAAAATTAGCGATTTGCCCGTGGTTTTCCGCAGGATTAAGTGTGCAGGTTATGTATGCTAAAAATCCACCTTTGCGAACAGTTTTCCAGCCATTATCAAGTATTTTAGACTGCAAAAGAACCAAAGATTCTGTATCTTCAAATGAGCGTTTGAACTTAGTGTCCGGTCTTCTTGAAAGGACACCGAGACCTGAGCAAGGTACGTCGAGCAGGGCTGTGCCGACGGTTCCAGCAGCAATCGGTGGATTGATTGCAGAGCCTCTGAAGGCCGCAATAGAAGGGAATTCTTTTTTCAAAGCAGTGAGCCTTCCGAGGTGTGGATCACTGGCGAGAACCGGCTTAATGTCATTGTGCATCAAGTATCGTGATTTACCGCCGCGACCGGAGCATGCATCCCATACAGGAGTGGGCCAGCTTGAAGGTTCAAGTATGGAAAGAGCAACTCTTGCCGCGTAACTTTGTCTGAAAAGAACTTTATCCGGCAGTCCTTCCAGCACCGTAGGGCGAACCCCTGAATGAAAGGCAAAAGCTTCTCCGTCAGAAGCAATAAATTCTTTTTCTAAAAGTAGGGCCGCCGCCGCGTCCTGTCCCGCATCATCTGATGTATCAATTGCAAATCCGGCAGCAGGAGGACAAATTTGAGCCTCGAGGTATTGAATCGCCGTTTCTCTGCCGTAACTGTCAATCCATAACTCAACAATCCATTGCGGACATGCGTAGTAAGCGGAAAGAGCTTTCATTTCATTGTGGAGATTTCTGCGGAAAAAATCGATATCCACACCGTCTTCAGCAAGTCTTGCAACTTTACGAAGCACAGCATTTGCGAGACCTCCGAGTTTACCCCGGGTCAGCTTTTTTACTGAATCAACGCCCCAGTCTACAGATGCGTAGGCGGGAACATCCATGTGCAGGATTTCATATGAAGCAATTCCTAAGACTTGAAGAACAGGTGCAGGAAGTCCTTCCGGTCTCGAAAGAAAACAGCCCAGCACGTGTTGCAGGCGGATTCTCATTCGTAGATAGCCGTATAGAACTTCGGTAATAAAACCGCGGTCTCGTCGAGCCAGATCGTTTGATGAAAGGGCAGAGTCCAGTATGGCCTGAGCATCCATTCCACTATCAAGAGTTTTGGATACACAATCAAAAGCCAGCCCTCTGGGCCCCGGCAGGGATAAATTTTTCATCTGATAGATTCCGTTTTTTAGAGGCCGCTAAGGGGTGTCATGCCGACATTTTTTTCTGCGTCGACAGGTAATTTTTCAGCTTTAATAAAATTTCGCAGTGCATTTTCAACTGCTATAAGAGATACTTGTGTGTCAAGGCAAGGCCCGTGTGGTCGTTCATTAAGAACTCCGAAAACCGGCAGCGGATAAGTGTCTTGAATTCCGCTGGCAAGATCCCGTTCACAGGCAATCGCTATAATCAGTTTCGGTCTTTTCTGGACAACTATACGCCTTGCGATGGTTCCGCCGGTTGCTACAGCGAAATGGGCACCGTATTTATCGCGAAGTTCAAGAAGCCCCTTGATGGTGCAAAGTCCGCAACGCTTGCAGTTGTCCACATCGTAAGTAAGGCGCATGTCACAACGGCTGTTTTGCAGGCAATGCGGAGTAAGCATTAATATTTTATCAGGGTCACAGGTTCCGGCTTTTGACTGAACCAGTTCGTTGTTAACTTTGATAAAGGACGCTCTTATTTTACGTTTGGAGAGGCCGAAGACTCTACCCAGTATGGTCATAAGCGGCAGAAAAAGTTTAATCGTAAGGCCCCGTGCTTTCGTGGAAAAAGGGAAAGTTTTTCCAAGAACCACATTGGCGAGTAGAGCCAGATAGGCCCATCCGACGAGCAATATGAGAATTGTAACGATTACACCTAATATCCATGAAGCCCATGAACCGAAGGCGGAAATACCGACATACGGCACATACCACAACGAAGCTAAAAACAGGCAGAGCAGAATGCATGTGCCAGTAATCAGGCCGATGAACAAGCGTTTTTTAGAATCTTTCTCGACACTCACTTTTAGCAATCCGAACCGGATGTCTGTCCATCCGTACTAGTTGGTTGTGTATGTAATTTGCTCATATATCCACACATGAAAGCACGTCCGTCCATGGCTTTTTTGCCAGCCGGTTTTACCTTTTCTGCAAGGTATATTTTGTCTTTACAGGCTATTTCCAGAAAACCGTCATCTTCACCGAGAATTGTTCCCGGAGTAGTGTCTACGGCTTCTTTATCGCTTATTTTGCCGGGAGTGATGACCAGACGAACCGGTTCTTTGTCGTTTTCGGCCTGCCAGAAGAAATAAGCACCGGGTGACGGGTGCATTGCGCGGATCTGATTATGCACATCCTTTGCATTTTTATTCCAGTCTATCAATCCGTCTTCTTTTGTAAGCTTGGCGGCGTAAGTGGCGATTTCATCATCCTGTTTTATTATAGCTAATTTGCCGGTATGATAACGAAGAATCGTTTCCATTATCAGCGGTCCGCCCATTGCAGCCAGTTCGTCATGGATTTTTCCGGCGTGGTCGTTCCACGCAATTCCTAACGCTTGCTGGAGCAGCATGGGGCCTGTATCAAGCCCTGCTTCCATTTTCATGATAGTGATACCTGTTGCGACGTCACCGTTTTGGATGCAGCGCTGAATAGGAGCAGCCCCCCGGTATTTGGGAAGCAGAGAGCCGTGTACATTGATGGGCAATACCGCAGGTATATCCAAAACTTCCTGAGGAAGAATCAGTCCGTACGCAGCCACAACAAGGAAGTCCGGCTTTAGTGAACGCAGCTGTTCAATATCAGCCTTGTCCTTGAAATTGAGCGGTTGAAACACAGGTATATCATGTTTCAGAGCTACTTCTTTCACAGGAGAAGGCTTAAGTTTGTGGCCTCTTCCGCAAGGGCGGTCAGGCTGGGTATAAGCTCCGATTACTTCGCAACCGTCCCACTCCTGAAGGTATTCAAGAATGGTGGACGCGAAGTCCGGAGTGCCCATGAAAACTATTTTCCAGCGTGGTTCTTCTCTTGTTGCTGCCATTTTTTGATCTTCTTATCGTACATTGCTTTTTTAAGACGGCCCACTTTGTTTACTATGAGAGTTCCGTCAAGGTGATCTAATTCGTGCTGAAGAACGATTGCCAGAAAGTCGTCTGCTTCAATTCTGATATCTTTCCCGTTTTCATCCATTCCGGTCACAGTAACTTTTTCGCTGCGTTTGATGACGCAACTGAAAGAAGGACAGGAGAGGCAGCTTTCTTCGGAATCTACTTTTCCTTCGCTGTCAATGATTTGAGGGTTGATAATTATCTGCAGATCTTCTCTGTTTTTAGGGCCTGATGGATCAATTACAATCAGGCGGAGCTTTTCTCCGATCTGCGGCGCTGCCAGACCGACTCCGTCATCTTCGTACATGGTTTCAACCATGTTATCGATGAGCTCTTTAAGCTCAGGAGTAATCTTTTCTACAACGGCGCATGGATCTGCAAGATTAGGATCAGGATATTTGAGAATATCGAGTTTCATAGTACTTGAGATTTTCCTTGGAAATTCCGTACACAAAGTGTTCGGGATTCCCGTAATTATTAAAGGCTTACAGTCGCTTTTTTTGCGGCTTTGACATTCCGATCTGCTCTGTGCAGACCGGAATGCTATCTTTTTATCGTTTGACTTGTAAAGAGGCTCTTGGTTTAAGCTTCTTTCTTTTCGCGGAGTCTGATTCCAAGGTCGCGAAGCTGAGTGCTTGCAACGGCTGAAGGTGCTTCAGTCATCAGACAGGTAGCCTTCTGAGTTTTAGGGAAGGCTATAACGTCTCTGATGGATTTTGCTCCGCATAGTATCATAATAAGTCTATCCAGACCAAAGGCAATGCCTCCGTGAGGCGGTGCTCCGAATTTAAGGGCGTCCATGAGGAATCCGAATTTGGAACGGGCTTCTTCTTCGCCAATACCGAGAGCTGAAAACATTTTTTGCTGCATTTCAGGGGTATGGATACGGATGGAACCGCCACCTATTTCGTAACCGTTAATTACGAGGTCATATGCACGGGCAAGAGCTTCTCCCGGATTTTCGCTGATGGTATCCATCTGTCCAACCTGCGGAGAGGTGAAAGGATGATGTCTGGCAACGTAGCGTTTTTCATCAGGGTTGTACTCAAGCAGCGGGAAGTCGGTAATCCATAATGGAGCATATGCGCTCTCATCAATAAGCTCAAATCTTTCACCGATCTTAATTCTAAGTGCTCCAAGTGCAGCATTTACGATATCAGTTGATCCGGCCTGGAAGAAAAGAATATCTCCAGCTTTTGCTTTGGTAAGTTCAGAAAGCTTTGCAATTTCTTCTTCGTTGAAAAACTTAACAATCGGAGACTGCCATTCGCCATCTTCTTTAACTTTAATCCATGCAAGTCCTTTGGAACCGTAGATTTCAACAAACTTAGTGTATTCGTCGATTTCTTTACGGCTGAGCTGCGCTCCGTTTGGAACATGCAGAACTTTGATCAGTTCAGATTTAGCAAAAACTTTGAAGTCAGAACCTTTAAAAATCTGAGTAGCTTCGAGGTGTTTCAGTTCGAAACGTACATCAGGTTTGTCCACACCGTAATCGCGCATTGCGTCAGCATAGGTCATACGCGGGAAAGCAGAAGGAAGCTCTTTTTCAATGGTTTCGGTGAAAACTGTGCGGATCATGTTTTCAGCCATGCCCATGATTGTTTCTTCGTCAGTGAAGCTCATTTCAATATCAATCTGAGTGAATTCAGGCTGACGGTCTGCGCGAAGATCTTCATCTCTGAAACATTTAACGATCTGGAAATAACGGTCGAGGCCGGAAACCATGAGCATCTGTTTAAAGAGCTGCGGAGACTGCGGCAGAGCGTAAAATTCACCGTTGTTCATGCGGCTCGGGACCAGAAAGTCGCGTGCTCCTTCAGGAGTACTCTTGGTGAGAACAGGTGTCTCAACTTCGAGGAATCCAAGTCCGTCAAGGAAGCGGCGAACAGACTGTGCGGCCTTGTTGCGCAGGATAAAGTTCTTGGCAAGGATAGGGCGGCGCAGGTCCAGAAAGCGATATTTAAGACGGAGCTGTTCAGCCGCGTCTGTACGGTCTTCAATGGCGAAAGGAGGAGTCTCAGAAGTATTAAGAAGTTTCCATTCATCAACGATGATTTCAATTTCACCTGTTGTCAGAGCTTTGTTGATCATGCCGTCGGGACGGGCTCTGACCTTACCCTTGATAGCAACAACGTATTCTGAACGGATAGCGTGAGCGCGTTCGTGAACATCTGTGTTGTGCTCGGGGCTGAAAACAACCTGTGTAAGACCTTCACGGTCACGCAGATCGATGAAAATAAGTCCGCCGTGATCGCGGCGAAACTGAACCCAGCCCATGAGCAGGACTTCTTCACCGAGGTTTTTTGCGGTTACTTCATTACAATTGTGAGTTCTTTTCCAGCCTCCAAGGTCTTCAATCACTCGGTATTCGTCGTAACTGCGTTCTTCATTTTGTTCAGACATGGTAGTCTCTCCCGGGATTTTATTTGAAATATTCATCACGCGGCAGGGATTCCTGTCCGCCTTCGATCATGTCTTTGACTGTGACCGTTCCGTTCTCAACTTCGTCCGTTCCGAATATAAAACATTTCTTTACAGCAAGCTTGTTTGCCTGACGTAATTGACTTTTCATACTGGTGGCGACAAAAGCCGCTTCTCCTTTGAGTCCTGATTTGCGCAGTTTTTCTGCAAAAATCAAGGCATCTCCGGCCGCTCTCTGATCAACCAGAGCTATGTAGAAATCAAGTTTTTCTTGAAATTCTCCGTCCAGCAGCATGGCCAGTCTTTCCATTCCGCAGGCAAATCCTATGCCCGGAACCTGTGCTCCGCCGAGACTGTGGACCAGTCCATCATATCTTCCGCCGCCTGCAACCGCAGTCTGTGCGCCGATGTCGCCGGAAGTTACTTCAAAAGTTGTTCTCTGGTAATAGTCGAGACCGCGAACGAGTCGTGGATTCAGAGTGTAGTCCAGTCCCGCTTCATTAATAAGAGCAATTACCGCATCAAAGTGATCTCGGCAATCTCCGCAAAGGTGATCCGGGATGGATGGAGCGTCTTTTGTAAGCTCTTTGCAACCTTTGCTTTTGCAGTCCAGAACTCTGAGTGGATTGGTTTTGACGCGACGGGTGCAGTCTTCACACAATTTATCCTGATCCACTCCGCTGAAATAATCATCAAGAGCCTTTCTGAAAACAGGTCTGCATTCAGGGCAGCCAAGTGAGTTCAGCTCGAAAGAAAGTTTGCTAAGGCCGATTTTGTTGAGAAAAGTTGAGAGCATGAGCAGGACTTCCGCATCCGCCTGAGGCTGGCTGGCTCCGAAAACTTCTGCATTTATCTGATGAAACTGGCGCATGCGTCCAGCTTGAGGCCTTTCATAGCGGAACATAGGACCGACAGTGAATAATTTGCTTACTTTGCCCGGCTGATAAATTTTATTTTCAACATATGCGCGGACAACACCTGCGGTGGCTTCAGGACGCATTGTGAGCGAACGGCCTTTGCGATCAGGAAAAGTATACATTTCTTTTTGCACAACATCAGTTTCTTCACCGATGGAGCGGCAGAACAGCTCGGTTTTTTCGAGAATTGGAGTTCTCAGTTCTCCGAAACCGTAACTTGAAAAAACGTCTCTGGCTGTTTTTTCCATGAAGGCATATTTTGCACTTTCTTCAGGGAAAAGGTCTGCAACACCTTTGATTTTTTGTATTTTTGCCATAATTCTTCTCTTTGCGGATTTTCGGGGTAAATAGGAATAAAACCGGCCCGATCCCGGTTCGGGGCGTGGAACCAAATCTCGTTAGTCCAATATGGTGCGAATGTCAAAAAAAGCAGGCTTTGCGGGATTTTTATGTATACTGGTGTTGCCAATTTTTTCTGCGTGCGGCATTAAGCGGATGATGTTAAAATATAGATTAAAAACTTAGACAGTCCCGAAAATTCACGGAGAATATATTATGAACATGATAACTACTGATGATTATGCAAGTTTTATCGGTCCCAATGCTGGTAAATATTTATTTAATTTTGCAAAATTTCAATCCCTGCGGGACGGGTTTACTGTCACTTGGCACTGGCCTGCGTTTTTGTTCGGTTTCTGGTGGTTTTTATACCGTAAAATGTATTTTTGGGCATTTGTCACATTTTTATTAGGATTTTTGCCTTTTGGTAACTTAATAGCTCAATTCGGATATGGGCTTAGTGCGTACTTTTTATATTACAGGGATAGCACTGCTAAGGCTTATGCGGTAATGTCTACATATCCGGGGCAGAATACCCGCATGATTTTAGAAGAGACTGGCGGGGTGCATGGCTGGGTTAAAATCGTGGGAATTCTTTGCTTCTTCCTGCAACCGGCATGGATCTTTGTTGTTTCACTATTGTTCGGCGGAGCTTTTGTCTGCTCATTTCAGCAGGTGATGATGTAAGTTTGGGTTAGTATTTATTTTTAGCTCTGTGAGGGGAGATATATGAAAAAATTATTGTTATCGAAAGTTAATTTTTATTTCTTCGTGTTTCTAACCGGTTGTTGTCTGTTCTTCGGTTCAGCCCAACCCTCACAAGCTCAGTCAAGGCTGGCCCTCCTTGTGGGGAATGCTGCTTACAAGAACGGCCCGCTCAAAAATCCCGTGAATGATATCAATGCAATGTCCAGCGCTCTCAAAAAATCAGGGTTTGAAGTGATGGTGCTGAAAAATGCGGATCGTGCTCAAATCGGGAAAGCTATAGATGAATTCGGCCGTAAACTTACAAAAAAAGATGTAGGTCTGTTCTATTTTTCAGGACACGGGTTGCAGGTTAAAGGTCGCAATTACCTTGTCCCCATCGGCATGAAAGTTCAGGGCGAAGCTGATGTTCAGTATGAAGCCATAGATGCCGGAAGGGTGCTTGCTAAAATGGAAGATGCCGGCAACAGAATGAATATCGTAATTCTGGATGCGTGCCGGAATAATCCGTTCAAGCGTAGTTTCAGGTCCGCTCAAAATGGTCTGGCCCAGATGGATGCTCCAACCGGATCTTTCATAGCTTTTGCCACCGCACCGGGAACGGTCGCTCTCGACGGTAAAGGTTCGAATAGCCCTTATGTTTCACACATGGTGAAAAATATGGGTAAAAAGAATCTAACTATCGAGAAGTTTTTTAAAACAGTTCGTATCGGGGTCATAAAAGATACAAGCCGTAAACAGACTCCGTGGGAATCTTCATCACTGGTGGGTGATTTTTATTTCTCGGGTAAAAGTGCGGAGGCTCAGACCCAATCGCAGCCGAGTACAGTGCAAAGTAACAAACCTCCACAGAGTCAACCTGCTCCGACTCCAGACCCTAGACCAGCTAAGCCTAAAAAGTCTAAGGACGATCAAATACTGGATATGTTGCTGAACTAAAAAATTGATATGTGTTGATTGAGATCACGACATAACCTGTCAGATTTTGTCGCATGTATTTATTATCCTATTATTAGTGGAAATGGTGAAATCTCTCAGAATCAATGATTTTGAGAGATTTCGTTTGTTAACCCTAATGATGGGATTTTTTTATGAATAAACAGAGATATTATGTTTTACAGAAGAAGAGAAGGGAAGAATTGAATCCTTCGGATCGGATTTACATGGCAGATTAAGAGGGGTATACGGTTGCGGCTCTAATGTTGTGAATAATGTAGAAGTTTTGTCATGTTAAAAGCCAAGGATGGAAGGGTGAGGATCTTTCCCTAGTTTTTGAATTCAGGTGAAAAGGGTGGACTTGTACCGTCCTGGAATAAGTTTTGTAATTGGCTTGTTCGGAAGTGCTTGGAGTCTTATACTTCAAGCTTTTTTGCGTTGTTTTCAATGGAGATTAGTTCATGTCATTAAGAGATTCGTTTGTTCCATATGGAGAATCTGTAATTGTTGAGTCCCTTTATACAAGCATATTTACGAAAAGCCAGATTCTTAAATTGTATTTAACATACTACTTGTTGCCTAATTTATATTGGTTTCATATCTAATATGTTTAATGTTTGAAATTAGATCATTTCTTATTATGGTGTCGGATATTAAAGTTATTTATGTGATAAAAATTGCAATGTTTACGCTCTTTCTAATGTTGTCATCTCTTTATGCACTGAAAAGATATTTACGGTCTGAGTATCGTGGGTTAAATTTTAAATACTTATTTTTGTTTTCAATGTTTTTTTGTGCTCCTTTATTTATATTTATAGAAAATTATAGGCTTATTTTGCTTAGTAAATTGTATCTTTTCCCCGCAAAGATAATGCAAGGTATTGATGAAAATCTATTCATTCTGGTTATAAATCAAATGGCCTTAATTATAAAGTTTATTGCACTAATATTGTTTTTAAAAATGTTCATAATAGCCGTTATTAAACAAAATAATCTGAACATAGCCAGATTTGAAAAAGAGACTCAGTAATATGATGGCGACTCCAAAATATAATATTCTCACACATGACAGGTTTAAGACTCAGACGCGATTGTTTGGATTGTGTCGTTTTGAATTAAGAAATCGATTTTAGCTCATAAAAAAGGGCTTGGAGTGTAATCACTCCAAGCCCTTTTTAAATTCTATATTAACTGAAAGCGATTTAGGCTTTATCAGTCGTTTCTTCTGTCGTCTCGTCATCTTTTACTTCTGGAGCGGCTTCCGGAGTTGCGGCTTCAGTTGCTTCGACAGCCGGAGCTTCGGTGACAGTAGTTTCTTCTGTCTGAGCTTCCTCTGGCGGGGTCGTTTCTGCCTGATTTTCAACTGTAGTTTCTGCTATCTCAGGTGTAGCTTCTTTTTTTTCTTCTGTTTTCTGATCGTCACCTGACATTATGGAACTATCAAGGGAGCGGGCGAAAACAAGGAAGCCTGTGTGAGCGACCATGCGGTCATCAGGGCGCAGTCTTTCTGCGACAGGTTTCCAGCGGCGAAGAAGAATTTCAACAACTTCAATGTCAGTGAAAGGGCCTTTATCAAGTCCGGCGATAAGTTCGCTGACCTGATTAGTTGTAGGCAGCAGGAATCCGAGCATTGATCCGGGGATAACGGCTTTAGGAATGTGGTGCAGGTAGTCCCATGGAGTGCGGACGTCGAGGAAAAGAGCATCACAATCTGTTGCCTGAAAGCCTTCTTCAATATCAAGATTAAACTGTTCAACGCGATGTGACAGTCCTGACCATTCAAGATTTTTGCTGACAAGTTTAAAGAATTCAGGACGGCGTTCATGGGTATAAACTTTACCGGTGTCACCTACATAATAGGCTAAAGCGGTTGTCAGGCCACCTGATCCTGAGCCTGATTCAATAACTCTGCATCCTGGACCGATTCCCAGTTTAAGCAGAAGATATCCGATTTCTTTCGGATACATAATCTGAGTCTGACGTTTTACGCCTTTGATCAAATCATGGACTGTCGGCTTAAGAATCTGGTACTTGCGCCCCAAGTGGGTCTTAACCATTCTTCCATATCCTGCAGCGATGACGTCTTCCATAAGGATTTTGCCATCGTGGGTATGAATATCATCCCCATCCTTTACTACGCGTAAATAACGCTTGCCCTTGGGGTTTATGAGCAGTACCACTTGTCCAGCATTAAGCATTGACTTCCTCCTGAATGAATATTCCGCCGGATTACGGTTGAAACGCGCGTAAGTCAATCCCTGACTTTTATAATATTGGGTTGTAATATTGGTCGGGGAGCACTTAAACGCTCTGCCTTATATATTCAATACCGATTTATTGCCCTGCCTAATTTAAATTTTATTTTTTTTGAACTGCCGGAATTGTTGATAAAAACATTAATCAGCAAATTGTCGCGGCATATATAAAATCTTGAGTTTTTAATGCAATAGGACTAGTGGTAATGTGTTCAAAGAAAGTTGTGTTTTTTAGCATGTGATTATTTTTTATTTAAGATTTGAAGATCAGTCTGTAAATACAGTCTCTTTGAGTCTTTTTAGAGGTTTTGATCGACGAGATTGGAAGATAATTTCCATAAAATTGAATTTTTTGCTTCTTGACGGATAGAATATGGGTTATAAGTATATCTTCGGGCCGGTTTTTTCCGGTAGAATAGGTCGTTCGCTTGGTTTGGATCTGCTTGGAAAACGGATTTGTTCCATGGATTGCGTTTATTGCGAAGTCGGAGCGACAGAGTTTCTGGTGAGTGAGCGCAGGCCTTATGTTTCCGCTACTGCAATTCTTGATGAGCTTGCAAGCTGGAAACAGGAAGGACATCTTTTGCCCGATGTGATTACTCTCGGAGGTCTTGGGGAGCCGGTTCTCAATTCCGATTTGCCCGAGATTATCAGTGGAGTTAAAAAACTTTTCCCGTCTTTGCCCGTGGCTGTATTAACAAACGCCACCCCGATGACGGACCCCGAAGTTCGCAGAGAACTGCTGGAAGCAGATATTGTGCTTCCGTCGATGGATTCTCTTGTTGCTTCGGAATTTCGGGCCGTAAACAGGCCGTGTAAAGGAATTGATCCTGAAGACGTAGCTAAGGCTCTGATCGAATTCCGTAAGGAGTTCAAAGGTAAGATTTTTCTGGAAGTGCTCCTTTCAAGGGGATACAATGATTCGGCTGAAAATCTTTCTAAAATGAAAGCTTTTTGTTCTGAACTCTCCCCGGACCGCATTGATGTGGTCACACTTTCGCGCCCCGGAACTCTAGAGGTTGCTTTACCGGTTGATTCCGGGACTTTAGATCTTTGGAAAAAGGCTCTTGATGCCGCGCCCTGCACTGACAGGGATTGCGGTTCCGATGAAGGCGCAAAGGGAAGGAACGGCTCGGATACATCCGTCCATGTGCAGGATGGAGACTCCGCAGCATTTGACCGGATTCAGGCTTCTCTCATGCGTAGACCGCAGACAGCGCAACAACTTTCAAAAGCCCTTGAAATCTCCTTTGATGGAGTGATACAGGTGATTGAAAAGTTGGAGAACAGCGGCAAGTTGACCGTAAGGCAGACAGGTGATGAAATTTATTACAAGTTTAAGCCGGATGGTTGATACGTGATTTAAGCTTCTGAATCCGTGGAATATTTAAACTTTTCCCGGAATTAGAAAATGACAAACAAGAAAAGAAAAGAAAAAATGTTTATAAGCGTCCTGCCTGAAGAACAGGTAGAGGTTGCGCTGACTCAGGAAGGTCAGGTCATCGAGTATTATGTTGAAATGCTCCATCAGGCCAAGACCAAAGGAAATATTTATAAAGGATATATCCATAACATTGATGCCGCGCTTCAAGCGGCGTTCATCAACTACGGAGCCGAACGTAACGGTTTTCTTCAGGTTGATGAAATTCACCCCGAATACTATCAAGGAACCTACACGCTCAAAAAAGGGCACAGGTATCCTTTATTGCAAAAAGTTTTAAAGCCCGGACAGGAAATTTTTGTTCAGGTTGTTAAAGAACCTACCGGTAAGAAAGGTGCGTTTTTATCATCGTATCTGTCTATTCCGGGGCGCTATTTTGTGCTTACTCCCGGAAGAGAGCAGATCGGTATTTCCCGTAAGATCGAAGACGAAAAAGAACGTACCAGACTTAAAGAAATTATCGATTCAGTTAGTCCCGGTGACGGTGTAGGTGTTATTGTCCGCACTGCAAGTATGGGCCAGAGCAAATCTGCGCTGACCAGAGATTTTAAATTCCTTACCAGACTTTGGAATGACATCAGAACAAAGGGGCAGGATCTTCAGCCTCCGGCTCTCGTGTATGAAGAAATGGGACTGGCATCACGCTCTGTTCGTGATTACCTTTCTTCCGATGTAACTGAAATATGGGTGGATGATAAAGACACGGCAGATCAGGTGCAACAGCTTGCCACATTGTCTTTCCCGAGACGCAATAATCTGGTTAAACTTCATTCTGATACAGATAAATCTCTTTGGGAACGGTTTAATCTGGTTAAACAGATCGAGCAGATCTACGGACGCGAAGTAAATCTTCCTTCCGGCGGCAGGCTTGTTTTTGACCAGACAGAAGCTCTTACCGCGATTGATATCAACTCCGGTAAGATCGGCGGAGAACGTAATTTTAAAGAGATGGCGCTCAAGACGAATAAAGAGAGTGCTGAAATGATTGCCTGCCAGCTTAAGCTCCGTGATCTCGGCGGTCAGGTGGTAATCGATTTTATTGAAATGAAAGATCCCAAGCATTGCCGTGAGGTTGAAAAAACCATGCGCTCGGCTCTTAAGACTGATCGCGCACGGACGGATGTGGGTCGTATTTCGCGCTTCGGACTGATGGAACTTGTTCGTCAGCGTTTAGGCTCTTCCGCCATCGCAGTCAGCACTGAACCCTGCCCTTGTTGTCAGGGAACAGGTATGCGGCGTAATATGGAATGGCAGTCTATGCAGGCTCTGAAAGATATTTATAGAATGCTCAGAAGGCCGGGCTGCACCTCTCCTCTCAATTATGAAGCGGAAGAAGAGCTTGCCTTGTATCTTTTGAATCATAAACGGCCCGCAATTGTTAATTATGAAAAGGCGTTTGGCACCAAGATTAATATAGAGATTCAGTGGGCTGAATAATAAATGTAATATGTTTTTAATAAGGCAGTGTTTTTGCTTCAGAGCAGGAACACTGCCCTTTTTTATTTTAACCGAACTGCGGAGTTCTGCATAATGGCTTCCAAAAGAATATTGCTTCACGCTTGTTGCGGTCCTTGCTCAATTACAACGATTGAAATTTTACGAGAGCAGGGTTTTGAAGTGTCCGCTTTTTTTTACAATCCTAATATTCATCCACTTAAGGAATATGTCCGGCGCAGGGATACTTTTTTGGAAGTTGCTGATAAAATGGAACTTAAGGTTATCGGCAGCACTACAGAGTATGATTCCCAAAAGTGGTTTAGGAATGTATCCTTTCGTGAGGAAAATCGTTGTTTTCATTGTTATGCAGACAGGCTTGAACGTACGTTGTCTCTTGCAAAAAGAGGACGTTTTGATTTTTTTACAACGACTCTCCTTTACAGTAAATTTCAAAAACATGACCGCATTGCAGCGCTTGGCCGAGACATGGCAGGGGCTGGCAATTGCGAATTTTATTATTATGATTTTCGCGAAGGCTGGAAAGAGGGTATAGAGCGCTCTAAAGAATGGGATATTTATCGTCAGCAGTATTGTGGATGCCTTTTTAGTGAAAATGAACGTTATGCTAAGGATCTGAAAAATTCCTAATCAAATATTATGTTGAACTCTCGCTATTTATAAAGAGTTGTGGCAGTTTCTTAAGATATTGTGAAAGGACGAAAGCGCGACATTTAAAAACAAGGCAACAGGATGGATGAGCATGGAAAAGCATCTTCTGGTTTGTGTATGTGATGATGGAACCGTATCGTATTCAGTCAGATTTATAAGAGAATTTTTTAATTCTCCGTGTGATGTTCGTTTAACTCTTTTTCATGTAGCGCCTCACGGGGGCTCATGGGGTGTTCATAATTCTGCTCAAAAGGGTCGAAAATTACTTGAAAAAGTTAAAGATGATTTTATAGCCAACAGTTTTTGTAAAGAAAACAAGATCGATATAAAAAGCATCAGCTCCAGAGGGGGCGTTGCCAGAGAAATAGTTCAGGAAGGACATAAAGGAATGTACGACGCTGTTGTCTTCGGGCGGCAGGCTACATTTATGTTTGAAGAGTTATTTGATTACAGCGTTGCGCACAGAATGATATGGGAGGATATAACCTTCCCGTTGTGGTTCTGCAAATGTCCGCAGGAAATTCCTAAAAAGGATGTGTTGCTGTGTCTTGGTGACGGTGAACCTTCACAGAGAATTACGGATCATGTCGGGTATCTTCTTAGTGATGATTCGGTCCATGACATAACTCTTCTGCATGTGCAGAAGTCTAAAATGGCAAAAGCTGAAAATTCAAAAAAACTGTTTGCAGTTGCTCGCGAGCATCTTAAGGCCAACGGAATTGAAGACACCCGTATTACTGAGCGTGTAGTTGAAGAGACCAATGTGGCAAAGGCCATACTGACTGAAGCTGCAAAAGGTCATTATGCCGTGGTTGCTATAGGCCGAGATTTTCATGACAAAACAGCTAAAGAGAAGATACTCCCTGAATCTGTCAGTGTTAAACTTCTACGAAAACTTGAGGGTGCCACTCTTTGGATCAGCAAGTAATAGTCATTATATACGGAAGGGTAAAATTCTAATGTCTCTCATTCCTGCATTTTTTAACGCCCCTCTGCTGCAAGGCGATGGAAAAGAGGCGAAGAATCTTCTTGTTTATATTCATGTGCCGTTTTGCGTGCGCAAGTGTAATTATTGTGCGTTTCATTCGCAGATTTTTAATCAGGTAACTTTTGCATGGTACCTTAAAACGCTTCTGGCTGAGATTGAGCTTTGGGGACGCAGACTTAAAAACCCGAAAATAGGAACAATCTATTTAGGGGGCGGAACTCCAAGCCTTATCCCTCCTTTTCAGCTTGAGCTGATAATGGATGCGCTTCGTAAGCATTTCACTTTTGTCCGGGGGATGGAAATAACCATTGAGGTTAACCCCGATTCTGCCAATGATGAGTCTTATTTTAAGAACCTCCTTTCCATGGGATTCAATCGCTTGAGTATAGGGTTTCAAAGTCTTGATGACCGAAATCTTGTGGTGCTCGGCAGACCTCATTCTGCCAGACAGGCCGCAGAAACTTATTACATGGCGCGCAAAGCAGGTTTCGGCAACATCAGCATAGATCTCATGTGGGGCTTACCCCGGCAGAAAATGAAAGACTGGAACAACGAGCTTAAGGCTGTAGTAAAGCTTAAGCCTGAACATATTTCGTCTTATGGGCTTAGTATTGAGCCTAATACTGTTTTCGGGAATAACAGGGAATCAGTTGAGCCGGAGCTTCCGCCGGACAGTGAACAGGCTCGTATGTTTATATACGGAGCGGAATTTCTTGAAGGAATGGGATATATTCAATACGAAATATCAAATTTCGCGAGGATGGGTTTCACTTCCCGTCACAATCAGGGCTATTGGGACAGGCTGGATTATCTGGGGCTTGGGCCTTCTGCCGTATCCACGATAGGTAATCGCAGATTTACCAATCCAATTTATATGGATGAATATGATGCCGCTGTGCGCGGCGGATTTCTCGGTGAAGATTTTGAAGAAATTACAGATGTGATAAAAGCTCAGGAACTGGTAATGCTGAGTCTGAGAACTACACGCGGCCTTAAGCTCTCAGACTACAAGGATATGACTGGCAGAGATTTGATGAAAGAGAAGAATTCGATCATAACCGCGTTGCATCAAAACGGACTTGTCCGCATAAGTGCTGGCTTCCTAAGACTTACGAAGAACGGAATGCTGGTCTCCAACTCTATATTGCAGTCTCTTGCGTTTGATTAGCCTATTCTTCCTCGTCCTGAATCAAATCTAATGAACCGGCGGCGTTGCGTGCAAGGTCGTCACAGCGTTCATTTTCCGGATCGCCGGAATGGCCTTTGACCCAGCGGAAAGTAACGTTGTGTTTTTCCATTAATGGAATGAACTGCTGCCAGAGATCCTTATTTTTCACAGGTTTCTTGGCCGCTGTTTTCCAGCCGTTTTTAAGCCAGTTATCCAGCCATTTTTTTGTGAAAGCATTTTTTACATACTGTGAATCTGTATAAAGTATGACGTCGCATGGCTCTTTAAGTTCTGTGAGGGCTGCAATCACAGCGCGCATTTCCATACGGTTGTTGGTCGTATGTTTGTAGCCTTGGGATAGTTCATTGCGGTGTTCATTGAAAAGTAGAACCGCGCCATATCCACCCCGACCAGGGTTTCCGAGACAGGAACCGTCGGTGTATATGGTAATTTTCTTATTTGACATCAAAAAACCTTATTAATTAAGTAGTTATTCTTTTACTGGAGAGGATTCAGGGTCGTGCAAATCTCTGTTGTAATCTTTCTGTTGCTGAGTAGCTTGAGGCTGAGAACTGTCCACGCTGATTAATTTTTCCCAAATCATGGCAAGAGCTGTTTGCAACGCCACAGGCCACTTATCGTTTTTGAAGTTGCCTGTAAAATGATTATGCTTAAGGTCATTAATAAAATTTGCACCCAGCGCGTGACGCACGAGTCCTGGAAAATAAAAAACAACCTGTTCGTATTCTGGAGAAAGTCCTATAAAAAGTTCTTTAGAGTCAGGTGTTATTTCGGGAATTTTACCTGTCATGATATGCACTTTTGTCGTTACTCCGAATTCAGAGCGCATACTTCTTATAAATCCATTTATAAAATCCCGGTCAGTTTTGCTTAATGTTTTGGTTTGATCCCAAATGGAGTTTCTTCCTTGAAGTTTTTCAAGGGTGCGTTCATTATTTTGCCAGAAAGCCCAGCCTACGATTATAAAAATTACAATCATTCCGAGTAGTCTCAGAACTTTTTCTTTGCGTGAGTTGCCTTTGGGGACTATATTTAGAGCCATTTGGTATCCCTTTTCGATAGTTGATAAATTGCTTCTGCACCATGTTTAATAAAACTGTATGCACGTATAATAGCAAGTATTAACTGTGCTGTAAAAGTCAGCACGAACTAAGAACTGAGTTCATCTGTCAAACGGGTTAAAAGCGATTCAACTATAGTTCTGATTTGTGTCAGACGTTCAGGTGAAGAAGCTTCAAAGCGTAGAGTTAATGCCGCTTGTGTGTTGGATGCTCTGATAAGCGCCCAGCCATCTTCGAAAAGAATCCTTGCTCCGTCTATGTCAATAACTTCGTATTCTGTTTTAAATTGAGTGGTTGCCAGTTCGACAAGTTCAAATTTAATCTTTTCGGGACAGTCAATGCGCAGTTCCGGTGTGAAAAAGGTTTCAGGCCAGTCTTCAAGCATCTTCGAAAGTGGTTTTTCTTCCTGTGAAAGAATTTCAATTAACCGCAATGCTGCGTATAAACCGTCATCAAACCCGTAGAAACGATCGGCAAAGAATATATGCCCGCTCATTTCTCCGCCGAGTCCCGCGCCGGTTTCAGCCATTTTAGCTTTCATAATTGAATGGCCTGTTTTCGCCATGAGAGGTTTACCCCCATGCTTGCTGATATCTTCGAACAGCAAGTGACTGCATTTGACATCCGCAACGACCATTTCTCCGGGGTTTTTGCTCAGCATGTCCCTTGCGTAGATGGCGAGAAGACGATCTCCAGGCATCAGTTTACCAGTCTCATCAACGGCTCCTATCCGGTCGGCATCACCGTCAAGGCCGATCCCGGCTTCTGCTCCATGTTCTACAACGGCTTTCAGCAGATCGCCCATGTAAGCTTCAACCACAGGGTCGGGATGATGGTTGGGGAAGTCTCCGTCAGGCTCACAGTATAAGGGAATGACTTCTGCTCCAGCTTGCCTGAGCAGCTCAAGTGCAATGTGTCCTCCCGCGCCGTTGCCACCGTCCAGCACGACTTTTACAGGTCGTTTCAGTTTTATACCTGAAAGCAGATCTTCGATGTAATATGGAATGATATTATGAAATGATCCCATTCCGGTCCCGTCAATAAAATCATTATTTTCCATAAGCTCATAAATATCTTGAATGTCCCCGCTGTGGATGGTTGTATCCTCTCCCCATATCTTGAAGCCGTTAAATTCAGGAGGATTGTGGCTGGCGGTGATCATTACTCCGGCTTTGTAGTTCAGTTTTTTTGCCGCAAAATAGAAAGCCGGACTTGGCACCATATCCAGAAAAAGGACATCAACTCCCGACATGTTGAGTCCGCGTATAATAGCCGTCTGGTAGCCGGGAGAACTGTGCCTGCAATCATGCCCGATAACAGCGCGGTCCCATCCTTTGCGTCTGAACCATGTTCCGCATGCGCGTCCAAGATTCTCGACCCATTCTTCGTCAAAATCAACGTCTACAACTCCGCGTATATCGTATGCTCTGAAAATTTCTTTGTTAATGGCTTTCATGTATTGAAGTCTCCAAAAAGATATGAATTGTTGATTTTGCTTAGTAGACAGTATTCGTAATGTTAATACAGGTAAAAACATTAATCGCTAATATGTCAACTGTGACCTGTTTTTAGGGTAGTTGGCTGTATTATTTGTATGTTCCGTCAAAAGTTGTGATTATAAGGGCTCTTCAAAGAAATTGTTACTGCTGTTTTTTGATAATCTTACCGCCTAATGTCCGATCTTCCTTGACCTGCTCCATTGTGTCGCATATCAAAATAACATGAACTGGGACTGGGATAAACTATCGGAACAACGGCAGAGGAACACTGGCTCTAAAACGCCGGGTGTGGATGAAATAAATTCCACGATCAAAAAATTTCGCGGAACCGGATTGCCGGGCGGAAAGTATGTCATAATCGGAATTATTGTGCTTTGGTTTCTTTCAGGAGTCTACATTGTAGAACCTGATGAAGTTGGAGTGGTAACCCGGTTTGGTAAATACGTTGCCACCACTAACCCCGGACCGCACTACCACCTACCGGTTCCTATTGAATCGGTAATGAAACCGCAGGTCACACGCATCAGGCGTGTGGAAGTCGGTTTCCGTTCCTTTGGATCTTCCCGCTCATTCACACAGGGGCAGTCCCGGAACGTTCCCGAAGAATCTCTGATGCTGACAGGTGATGAAAACATCGTTGATGTTCAATTCATCGTTCAATATCAGATTAAAGATCCTGTTGAGTACCTTTTCAAGGTAACCAATCAGGATAAGACTCTTCAGGACGCAGCCGAAGCAGCCATGCGTGAAATTATCGGTAAGACCAAAATTGAATTGGCACTTACTACTGGTAAGTTACAGATTCAGACTGAAACCAGAGCTTTATTGCAGTCCATTGTGGATTCGTATGAGCTTGGTGTGAATGTGCTTGCTGTGCAGTTGCAGAATGTGCATCCGCCGGCTGAAGTCGTTGAGGCCTTTAAAGACGTTGCAAGTGCTCGTGAAGATAAAAGCCGTTACATCAACGAAGCTGAAGCATATCGTAATGATATTCTGCCGAAAGCTCGTGGGCAGGCCGCTGTTATCCTGAACAAAGCTGAAGCGTACAAGGAAACTAAAGTACGTAAAGCAGAAGGTCAGGCTAAGAGATTTATGGCTGTTTATCGCGAATACACAAAAGCTAAAGACGTTACTGTTAAACGTTTGTATCTGGAAACCATGGAAAACATCCTTTCCAATCCTGATGTGACCAAGGTTATTCTTTCAGATAGTGCTGCTAAAAGAGCGTTGCCGTTTCTGTCTTTGGACGGAGGGTCGTTCCCCGTTAAATCTGTAACTAATAAGAAGGGGGTAAAGTAATGAGTTTACTTAAAAAAAGCTCCGCACCCCTGGCAATATTACTTATATTTTTAGTTTTGGGAGTTGCGCAAAGTGCCTTTATTGTAAAGCAGACTGAGAAAGCAATCGTATTGCAGCTTGGTAAGCCTAAGGCCGGACCTCTCGGACCGGGACTTCATTTTAAACTCCCGTTCGTTCAGAACGTGATTTATTTTGATTCACGCTTGCTTGAGTATGATGCTCGTCCTGCTGAAATTCTGACTAAAGATAAGAAGAACATGGTTGTGGATAACTACTCCAAGTGGCGCATTACTGACCCCTTGCAGTTTTATCGCACAGTTACTTCTATTCCCCGTGCTCAGGCTCGTCTTGATGATATCATCTATGCTGAGCTTCGAGTCGCTCTTGGTGGATATACCTTGATTGAGATTATTTCCAGTGACCGTACTTCTATTATGACAGAGGTTACTCAGAAATCTAATGAACTGGTTTCAGCTTACGGTATCGAAATCAATGATGTACGTATTAAACGTACTGATCTGCCTCCTGAGAACGCCCGTGCTATTTACGGACGTATGAGGGCGGAACGAGAACGTATGGCGAAGCAGTACCGTTCTCAGGGTAGTGAAGCATCAGCCCGCATCACTGCGCAAGCTGATAAAGAAAGAGCAATCACTCTGGCTGACGCCAACCTCAAAGCAGAAATTCTTCGAGGTGAGGGTGATGGAATCGCTACTAAGACATACGCTGACAGTTTCGGAAAGGCTCCTGAATTCTACGAATTCAAGAAGTCTCTGGAAGCATATGAAAAAGGGTTCAAGGACAACACACGGATCATCCTTTCACAGGATAATCCATTCTTGAAATACATGAAGTAGTTTAGATTATTATAAATAATGTGGGGGGAGTTATAAAAGGCTCCTCCCATATTTAACTGCTCAAAATGTTGATTGCTTCGTAAAGTGATAATCAGTGGTTTCTCTAAGAAAATATGTTTCTTGAGAAACCTTTTTTTATATGGGAGTCCGAATTATGTCGCATAAGTACGTGGTAGTCGGAGCAGGGATAACTGGTTCAGTCATAGCGCGGCGCATTGCAGAAGAGTGTGGAGAGAAGGTACTTGTTATCGACAGTCGCAACCACATCGGAGGCAATTGCTATAGTCGTTTTGATCCTGATACCGGGACTGAAGTTCATAGCTACGGAACTCATATTTTTCATACTTCCGAGCGTAGAGTTTGGGATTATCTGAACCGCTTCACGGAATTCAACAGCTATCGACATAAAGTTCTGACTACCTATAAAAATCGCACTTACCATATGCCTGTAAATTTGCAGACGATTAATTCTTTTTTTAATCTGAGTTTACGGCCGCATGAAGTTGCCGGATTCATTCAGAAGCAAAGCGAAAAAGAGAACATCACCGATCCTCAGAATTTAGAAGAAAAGGCCATCAGCCTTATCGGTCGTGATCTTTATGAAGCCTTTGTCAAAGGGTATACGCTTAAGCAATGGGAATGTGATCCGCGTGAACTTTCCGCCGATATTATCAGTCGATTGCCGTTTCGTCATACTTATGAATGTGATTATTTCACCTGTCGCTATCAGGGATTGCCGTATCAAGGGTATGGCAGGATGTTTGAGAATATGCTGGATCATGAGTTGATCACTGTTCAGCTTGAAACAGATTTTTTTGATATTCGTAATGAGTTACCGGAAGATTGTACGGTTTACTATTCCGGTCCTGTTGATCGTTTTTTTGATTACTGTCACGGGGAGCTGACTTGGCGTTCACTGAGATTTGAATATGAGACAGAAGATGTGGAAGATTATCAGGGAACATCGGTTATGAATTATGCCGATATTGATGTGCCCTATACCCGCATTCATGAATATCAGCACCTCCATCCGGAAAGAGAAAACAAGAGCGGTAAAACCGTCATTTCGCGCGAGTTCTCCATGAAGTGGAAGCAGAGGGAAGAACCGTATTACCCAGTCAACACCGCAGAGGACCGCAAGGTATTGGAATTGTATCAGGCAGAAGCTCAAAAATTACCGAAGGTGCATTTTACCGGAAGGCTCGGACAGTATAAATATTACGACATGGATAAGGCCGTGCTGGCGGCTCTTGATATCGAACTAAAAACCCTCTCCTGAAATATTTCAGGAGAGGGTTTTTTAATTGTAAATTAAGCCTTGTATTACGGGGTCTGGTAACAATTATTTTTATTAAATAAACGAACTCATTTTTTCTGGTTCGTCAGTGTTGCTGTTTACTAATATTGAGCCAGCCATTTACTAGGAATTTCCCAGCTTCCATCTTTTGCTGAGTCAACAAGAGCATCCAGCAGTTGTGCAACTCCGTTGTCGATGCAGGAAGGAATATGCAGGTCGGCGGCTGGGAGGACGTCTTCAGTTGCGTTGGCAACAGCTGCGCTAAGCCCCGTAACGCCGAACATGGTAAGATCGTTTTCACTGTCGCCGATTGAGATACTGTTCAAATCAGACCAGCCGGCTTCATTCATAATATGCATGGCTGCGGCATGTTTCCCATGCGCTTGGGGGCATATTTCTAGAAACCCATCAGCAGTACGCACACAGGCAAGTCCTTGCTTGGCGGCAAGATCTCGAACGAAAGCGCATCGTTTTCTATCATTTTTATGGGAGAAGGTAAGAACTTTGAATATTCCGCCTTTGTCCGGAGTTGTGCCCGGTTGTGGAAGAATTTCTCCGACAAACTTGTAAGAGTCGATTTCAGCCTCAGTTAATGGCGATCTGGTCCAGATGCCACCAGCAACATAGGTTGCGTAGTGGATTCCTTCTGCAATAAGAATGTCTTCAATAGCTTTGTAATTTTCGACCGTGGGGCCGTAAGAAGTAAGGTGATCATCTTTAATGATCATCGAGCCGTTTACCCCTGAATGCGGGCCTTCCATGCCTGATTCACGTAGAAAATCGCGGATGCTGATAAGATGCTTACCGGTAATAAGGGACATTTTGCCACCTGCTTCAACATATCTGCACAATGCCTCGGTTGTGGCTGTGTTGATCGTTTGGCCCGGATATATGAGCGTGCTGTCAATATCGCAGAAAATCCATGGCAGGGACGTTTGTTGTTGGTTGGAGATAGCTTTAACATAAGCTGCCTGCGTTGCCCGTGCTTTCGGAAGAGTCCACTTGGCTGTTTCCTGAGCGTACTTACTGGCTCCGGGTCTTTTTTTAAACTCACTTATTCTTTGTCCGAAAGAAAAAGATTGTCCCACTGGCGAAGTTCGGAAATCACAATAGCTGACACCTTTCAGTGTGTGGTTGTTTTCAGAAGGATCAGGGAAATTTTTATATATATTTTCAATTTCAGGGTAGAAGTAGATATCTCGTTGTGTGCTGGAGTGCCATAAAACCGCTTCTATGACTTCTTCTTGCGCTCCGACATGTGCAAGGAAGGCTGCACCGTCTAAAGGGTGAAATCCGGTCTGTCCCAGCTTTTCAGAGTAGCCGATGTCATGGAAAAGCGCTGCAGTAATCAACTTGTCAGCTTGTTTTTTGTTTAATCCTGTTTGTCTGGCGATTCTTTCAGCTGTTCGGGCAGCTTGTTTCATATGAGCAAAGCGTGTCGAGTTTGCGGGGAAAAATGAACCGACAAGATCTTCTGTTAGAGGCTGGTTTACTATATTTGAAATATTTGGAAACAGTTCTTTTAATTTGCAGGAAAGGTTCAAGGAATTCTCCGATTGATTATTCTTAAAGGTAGGTTGAAAGTTCAGCTAAATGAGTAATGGCGCGTCCGTCAAAGTCAAGTTCTGTTGCTGTTACAAAAGAATCAGGCCGCTTGAATATAGTGATTCAAGCGGCCTGATATATTGAGTTTGTAAAATATAATTAAGCTGATATTTTTTTAACTTCCGCGACAAGTTTTTTAAAAACTCCGTCGATATCAAGCTTTGTTGTATCAACAATGATAGCATCATCCGCGGCTTTCAAAGGAGCTTCTTTGCGGTTGCGGTCTTGATCGTCTCTTGCGCCGATTTGTTCAACCAGTTCGGTGAGATTTGCAGGTTTGCCCATTTCTTCAAGCTGAGAAAAACGTCTGCGGGCGCGTTCTTCTAAGTCCGCATCAAGGAAGAATTTACAGGGAGCTTGCGGGAAAATAACCGAGCCCATATCTCTGCCTTCTGCAATAAGAGAGGTAGTATTTCCAATCTCGCGCTGTGCTATTTTCTGGAAAGCTCGGACGGCTGGAATCTTCGCAACGTTAGAGGCCCACATGCCCACTGTTTCTGTGCGAATGTCGTTTGTTAACGCCGTTCCGTTAAGGCTGAGCACAGAGTTGCTTCCCGAACCGGACAGAGTGAACAAAAAGGATTTAAGAGCTGTCTCAATTTTAGAGCTGTCCCAGTCCCATGAACCTTCGCCCAGTTTCCAAGCGGTTGCTCTGAACATTGCGCCGGTATCCAGATAGGCAATCTCAAAATGATCTGCGAGACGTTTAGCAAGTGTGGATTTACCTACACCGGCAGGTCCGTCGATAGTTATGATGAAAGGGACCGCCATTACAGAAGCTCCTTGAGGTTTTGTAAGAATATTTTATTTTCACGATCCGTACCCATATTCACACGAATATACTCGCCGAGGCCGAAGCTTTTAAGCGGGCGCACAATAAGACCGCGTTTTAGAAGTTCTTCAAAAACTTCTCCGGCATCGCGTGTGGGTTTGAACATAATAAAGTTTGATTGCGAAGGCAGAACTTCACATCCCATAGCTTTAATTTCGTCTGTGAAGAGCTTTCTGCCGCGCAGAACAACGTCAAGAGTTTCATTATAGAACGCGTCGTCACCGAGAGCTGCAATAGCTGCTTCCTCTGCAAGGAGGCTGACGGTGAAAGGAGCACGTGCGCGGTTGATGTAACCGGCAAGCTCTGTACTCATTATGCCGAATCCGACTCGCATTCCAGCCAACCCGAAGGCTTTAGAGAATGTTCTGAGCAGGACTATATTCGGAAATTCATTTAACAGCGGACGCATGTCATATTCTTCCGCAGGGGTTGCGAAATCAATGTATGCCTCGTCTATGGCAAGGATCGTCTGTTCGGGAATAGTCATGGCCATTTCGCGGACTTCTTTTGCCGTGACTGCAAGCCCCGTCGGGTTGTCAGGAGTCGTTACAAAAATTATGGCTGTTTTATCTGTAACCGCAGCAGCCATCGCTTTAAGAGGTTGTTTGTGACCTGCTTCGCGGGGAATCTGTCTGAAATTTATACCGCAAAGACGAGACATAAGGCTGTACATGCTGAAACAAGATTCATAGGTCAGCACTTCGTCACGGCCGGGTTCAGCTTTAACTCTAATCAGCAGGTCGATAACTTCGTCAGAACCGTTTCCGCATATGATGTTTTCTTCAGCAAATCCGAACCGCTTTGCAACAGCTTTGTTCAGGCGGGGGTTGCCGTTATGCGGATAACGAAAAATATTCGGGGCATGACGTGTTATTGCTTTTTGAGCGAGTGGTGAGGCTCCGAGCGGATTTTCATTGCTCGCGAGTTTAATAACATTATCCAGACCGTACTTCTCTTTGATCTCTTCGATGGTAAGTCCAGGAGCGTAGGGTTTGGTCTCCATCACGTCAGGGCGGACTTTGATAGGGGACATGCTGATATCCTTTTTCTTTTGATTATTAATACGGGGCGAAGTTCTCTAGTAGTTTGGAACATGTTTTTTGTCAAAAAAAAGCCCTCTTATCCGTTTGGATAAGAGGGCCGCTTGCAGGTTTATGCCTTGATAGTTGTCGGTATCGTATCGGCTTTAACTTTAAACGACTAGTTATTCAGGTCTGACGGTAAGCACAGGGCATTTTGCAGCTTTAACGACCTTTTCTGCAACGGAACCGAATAGAATACGATCAATTCCTCTTCTGCCGTGGGTTCCCATGATAATCATGTCGACTTCTTCAGCTTTAGCGAGAGTTAAAATTTCTTCAGCTGCGTAACCGGTCATTACCTTTCCATCAACCTTTGCATCTTTAAAGTTTTCTTTTATGAAGGTTTCCATGGTTGTGTCTGCTCCGGTAACAATCTCGCCGACAAAGTTTTCAATGGAACTTGGCGGAACATGGAATCCTACATATTGATCCAGCGAAGGAGCAACATATAGGCAAATAATTTTAGATCCCATAGTCTTGGCAAGAGTGTTTGCATAATCAGCTACTACCGGGCTGTGTTCCGAAAAGTCCACTGCGCAGAGTATCTTTTTGATGGTAATCATAAATATCCCTCCGGATTATTTAGTTGTGCAAATGAGTTAACTATATGGAAAAATCTTTCTTTAATTAAATATTAACTGATTATTCATGATATGGACAAGCTTTTTCTTATGTTTTATCATTGTTTCAGAGAAAAACAGATTTAGTTCCGATTATTTTATGATCTAGGAAATAATTTCCGGTCTTTATTTGTATAAAAGGTCATTAATTCAGCTGGTTGTCTAAAGTCTAGACTTTGGCATGATGATTGCAAAATTAGTGTGAAACCAAAGGCTGAGGAGTAAAAAGATGAAGATTCGTCCTGATCAGATTGAGGCTTTGCAGCAACATCAGCAGCAAGCTAATAAGACTAAGAAGGTAAACGGGACGGCATTTGGGGAAGTTTTGAATCAAGAAGCCCAGCAAGTAGAGGGGCAACAGACTTCAAATCTTCCTCCGGTTCCGGGTCTTCAGTCCATTAATCCCCTTCTTCAAATGCAGCAGGTCGCATCCGTGCAGGCTGCAACACTGAATGAAGGCGAGTTTGTCGGCAAGATTGAAAATCTTTTCGGAGAGCTGGAAAACTATGCCAAGCATCTCGGTTCCCCTGATTCTGGTGGGCTGAAGAATGCTTACAAGACTCTTGAAGGTGTTCAAGGTGGTGTTGAATCCCTTAAGAAGGATTGGCCGGGCGTAGCCAGTGAGAATCCTGAATTGAGCAGTATTGTTAACGAACTCGAAGTAATGGCGATGACCGAACAAATCAAATTTAACCGCGGAGATTACGTTTAGTCGAGCTTTGACTGAACACCGGAGAACTTGACAGTTCTTTGAGCGTCTCCGTAAGCGTGATTAAAATCACGCAAAAAACCGAATATCCAGATGGGTGTTCGGTTTTTTTATGTAAAAAAAGTGCTGCTAATTAAATACAAAAAAAGCCCGTTCCAATAAAGGAACGGGCTTTTTTAATTACCTAAGAGGTGAGCTGACCTGATTATTCAGGTTCAACAAGCTCGCCAAGGTCGCGCTTGATGTCTGTGGCAATCTTATAAAGGATTGTCAGAGTCAGTGCACCGAGAGCGTATACCATCATGGAAATCATCAATTCTTTGCCGGTAGGCCAGTAAGTGGTGATTTCGTTGAATGGGTTTGGAGTAAGACCACCGATCAGCAGTGCGAGACCTTTATCGATCCATGTTGCAATAACGAGGAGGATAAGTGCCCATGGCAGTAGCTTCTGATTGTCGCGCAATTTAGGCGGAACAAGCAGGGCTAAACTGATGAATGCAAATACTGTTGCTGTCCACATCCAAGGAACCAGTTCAGTGTGTCCATGGCTACCTACGAATAGGTATGCGAGGGAATGAGTATGACCTGGGATATTGGAGTAGAATGCAGTGAACACTTCAAGCAGGAAGAAGAATACGTTCACGAGCATTGCATAAGTAATGATCTTTGTAAGTGTGTTGATTGCTGCTTTTCCTGGATCGTAAGCAGTAACCTTGCGGGTAATGAATACAACCAGAAGAAGAATAGCAGGCCCGGCACAGAATGCCGAAGCTAGGAAGCGGGCAGCCAGAATGGCGGTGAGCCAGTAGTGACGGCCAGGAAGTCCTGCATACAAGAACGCGGTAACCGTATGAATAGAGAACGCCCATACGATGGATGTGTAAGCCAGAGGCCTGATCCATTTTGGCGGTTTCACACGCTGGCGTTCAGATTCTAAACATGTCCACCCGATAACTACGTTCAGGAGCAGGTAACCGTTAAGAACGATCATGTCCCAGAACAGGATTGAGTTAGGAGTCGGATGGAAAATGATGTTCAGCATACGCTGAGGCTGCCCGATGTCTACGATAATGAAACCGAGACACATGACAACAGCTGCAATAGCCATGAACTCACCCATTATTACCATGCCTTTAAACTTCTTATAGTGATGGAAGTAGTAAGGCAGAACGATCATAACACCGGAAGCGGCGAGACCGACCAAATAGGTAAACTGGGCAATATAGAATCCCCAGGAAACATCACGGCTGAGGCCCGTGACGGTAAGTCCTTCCTGTAACTGATTCACATATACAACGAAGCCTGCGCCGATAATAAGAAGCAGGAAGAAAATCCAGCTCCAATATTTCGGGCCGCCTTTGAGTGCTTTTTCGAGCATATCAGTTTCCCCCTAAATGATGTAGTACACGCCGGGCTCGGTGCCGGCAGCGGGGTTCCTACGGATGGTGAAGTTCTCCCTAAGAACCTTTCTGACGTTTGAATCAGGGTCCTGGAGATCACCAAAGGTCATCGCGCCACTGGATTTTTCCACACAAGCGGGCATTTCGCCAACGGCGAGACGCTCTACGCAGAAGTTGCATTTTTCAACAACACCGCGCATGCGGGTGGGGAACTTCACGTTGATCTTTTCCATGTCGAGATGGAGTCTTGGATCCATGAAGTTGAAGCTACGAGCACCAAAGGGGCAAGCAGCCATGCAGTAACGACAGCCGATGCAGCGATGGTAATCCATTGCTACGATTCCGTCAGCACGCTTGAAGGTCGCCTTTGTGGGGCAGACGCGTACACACGAAGGGGTTTCGCAATGGTTGCAAAGCAACGGGAATTTGCGTTTTTCAAGCTCTTCCGAAGGGAAGTTATTTGTTTGATTCGGGAATGTTTCGGAATAAGTACCTTCCCACAACCATTTGATGTCCTGTTTACCGGGAATCGTTGGAACGTTGTGGATGTGGTGACAAACTTCAGCCAGAGCGTTTATTGCTTCATCAGTGTTGAGCTTGCGGGTGTCGATAACCATAGCCCAGCGTTTGGCATGTTTGGAGTTAGCGTTGACAACAGCATGTGCTTTGCCATGTCCGCCTCCGCCTGATGCCAGAGCTGCAGCTGTGGGAGCAAGACAAAGTCCTGCTGCCGAGAGACCTGCAAACTTGAGGAAGTTTCTTCTACTCTGTTTCATTATTTTGCCTCCTTTGGAGGTACGTGGCAATCCCAGCAGTATGGGGTTACACCAGCGTCAGTATGACATTTGTCACAGAATTGCTCTTTGCTGGTATGACATTCCATACAGGTATTCTGGAGACTGATAGTGTATTCCTTGCCGTTTGCACTGATATATGTCCGTTTGCCTTCACGAAGAGCCATGTCTCTCCACTCGTCAAGAAGCTGCATATGTGATGTACGCATTTCTTCTTTGGGCGCGACACATTCTTTCGCATTTTTTGGCAGTTCGACCTTAGGCTGCTCGTACGTTCCTCCCATATTGAACCAGAAAGGAAGAGAAACGAGGCCAAGGAAAATAACCAGACCAGCTATTATTTTTCCACCGTATTGCATCTGTTATTCCTCCTTCTTAGGCAGAGGGTTCATGCGAAGGTCAGTTTCTCTTTCTTTCTCGCCGTCGAGAATTAGAGCATTACCGACAAGTTCGTGAACACCGCAGATGTCAACGCCCGGAGCCCAGTAGTCGGCAAGTGGAATAAGCGTTGCACGGTCAATTGCACAGATACAGGCCATCATGTTTACATCATGTTCTTCCTGTACTGATTTCAATGCGTTGCCGCGTGGCAAGCCGCCGCGCATGCGTATTTCCATGATTTCGTCAGTGTTCAGACCGGAGCCGCCTGCACAGCAGAATGTTTGCTCACGAATGGTCTGTTCAGGCATTTCATGGAAGTTTTTAACAACGTTATTGAGAACGTAACGAGGCTCGTCCAGAAGACCCATGGCCCGAGCAGGGTTACAGGAATCGTGGAAGGTTGCGCGAATATGATCGTTTCTGGTCGGATCGAGTTTCAGCTTATTATGTTTCATAAGGTCAGCTGTGAACTCGGCGATGTGAACCATCTTAGTCTGGGCAGCGCTATGGAAAACAGTACCGGTGATCGGGCTTTTAGGAACTTGCAGGAAGTCCGCGGGGCCGTTCATTGTATCCATGTACTGGTTGATTACGCGCCACATGTGACCGCATTCGCCGCCAAGGATCCATTTGGCTCCAAGGCGTTTTGCTTCAGCGTACATCTTTCCGTTGAGTTTCTTCATCATGTCCGCAGATGTGAACAGACCGAAGTTACCGCCTTCAGAGGCATAAGTGGAAAGAGTATAGTCCAGGCCGATATGATCGAAGAGCATCAGGTAACCCATAAAGGTGTAGATGCCCGGGTCAGCAAAAACGTCACCGGAAGGAGTGATGAAGATAACTTCATGCCCCTTTTCGTTCATTGGAACGTGCAGTTTTTTGCCTGTGATTTCTTCGATGTCGTCAACCATGAATTCAACGATGTCTTTGAAAGCGTGTGGCTGGATACCGAGATGGTTACCTGTACGGTTACAGTTGGCAACCGGCTCCATGATCCAGTTAATATTCACGCCGCAAAGGTGAAGCAGTTCACGTGCCATCATTGTTACTTCAGCTGTATCGATGCCGTAAGGGCAGAACAGCGAGCAACGGCGGCACTCAGTACACTGGTAAAAGTAGATGAACCACTCTTTAAGAACGTCTTCGGTCATAACTCTGGAACCGGTGAGGGTTGTCAGAATTTTTCCGGCCATGGTGAAGTCCTTACGGTAAACAGAACGCATAAGTTCTGCACGAAGGACCGGCATGTTTTTAGGATCGCCGGAACCGATGAAAAAGTGGCATTTATCGGCGCAAGCACCGCAACGCACACAGACGTCCATGAATACTTTAAGAGAACGGTATTTATCCAGTCTCTCTTTGAATCCCTGATGGACAATGTCCTGCCAGTTTTCAGGGAGTTTCCAGTCCACGTCAGCAGGAGACCATTGGCGTGGGTTCGGGAAACCTAAGTATTCGAGTTTATCTGCCTTAGCAGGGTAACACCAGTTCCCGGGAGAACAGTCTACCGGAGTATCCATCCAACCTGTGGAAGGCGGTGTATAGTTAATGCTTTTAAAAAGCTCATCAGCTTTTGGGAGGTCAGCCATGTCAACTCCTCAACAAAAGGTATTATAAGGTCCAACCAACACATAAAGTCCGCTGGACTTTATTATGCCTCTTTGTCCACAGGGAGACCCGCTTCAATCATAGGTTCCCTGAAGTCGTCTTCATAAGCCTCATAGCTATGTGGCTTGATGTTCGGATCATTCCAAGGGTTCTCGTGATGCTTAATGCGGGAGTTGTTAGGCATATTCCTTGTAGGAGAAAGGAAGATACCGCCTGCATGCATAAGCTTGCTGAATGGGAAGTAAATGAGCAGTGTACAGACTAATAATAGGTGTACATAGAAAGATACATCCACATTTGCGGGAATTACTGGGTTGAAGGTTACAAGTCCCATAGTCAGCTGTTTAATAGCCATAACATCTACTTTTGCGATAAAGCGCATGTAGATACCGGAAAGCCCGATGGCAATAATGAGCAATAGTGGGAAATAGTCAGTAACCAGAGAAATGTAACGGAGTTTAGCGTCCCAAAGTCTGCGTGCGAGCAAGAAAGCCACACCGACAATGATCAAAAGATCACTCATGTACATTCTGGGTGTTCCGATCTGCATGATCCCGTCAAGCATTTCAACCCAGCCGATACAGGCGGGAATCGGTTCAAAGAAAAGTCTCATGTGCCTGATTACAATAAGCAGGAATGAGTAGTGAAACAGAAGTGAAAACAGCCACAGCCATTTGGCGGAAGCATATGTCACTTTGCCGTCTTTGAGAGCCACTTTTGTGTTCCGGAACAAAGAACGGAAACAGCAGACCTCAAGAAACATACGGATAAAAGTTTGACACGGAGTCACGGGGTTGTCGAACTTGTTGTGATGGATGAAGTCCAAAGACTTCTGCTGTCCGCCCGTGGTCGGAATACAAAAAGGAACAGGGCTTTTCGCCCATTTAATCATCCGGTAAGCAAAACCTACCAGAAATACGGCAACAGCTACCAAAGGTAAGCCGATGCCGAAGAGTTTTGCCATATGCGCTGTTTCTACTCCGAAAAGAGCCAGCAGCACTAGGGCAAAAACTAAAACGAGTGAGTACAAAGCGTTCATCTACCTTCACCTCGCTTATAACGTTTGGCTTCCCGGGGAAGCCGGCCACTACACCTGTCCGGCCCCTTTGGCCGAAGCATCCTCGATTTCGTTGACCCGCCTTAAGAGCATGTGGTGAGAGCGTTTCACTTCACCAATTCTCATTTGCGTGATCAAATCCCTATTCTTGGTATAGATGTCGAACGCGATCAGACCCAGGTTATCAACCCTGGTCTCAAACGCGAGCAACTCGTCAAGTCTACCTTCCTTTTTAAGATCCTGCATAAACTCATCTCTCAGCAGTTTCTTAAAAAGAAAAACAAAACTTAAAGCTCTTGATGGTGCAAATTCCTGAACAGCCCTTATTTTAATCAGGTCTTCCAGGGATTTTGCAATTGCGTCTACATCTTTCCACTCAATAATAAGGTCAAAAAGTTCTCTCGTGACCCTTTGAGTAGTAATTCCGACAGGATTTGTGAACTGATCGCTGTTGCTCTTCCATATCTTCTGAGTTGTTTCAGGATAGGAAGACAGGACCAAATCAAACCATTTTTTAGTCAGAACATTTCTTTTTTCTAACAATCTTTCTTCAAGGTTCATTGTAAGTTCCTGAATTAATTGTCTACGACAGAAATAAGGATCCTCAAGCTCTTGCTTAGGTCTTATAAAATTTTCCGGCCTGACAATGAGGCTGGAAATGTGAATTCTGTCACGCTGTGACTAACAGCACGATATTCCAGATACCTAGTGATTCGTCAAGGTATTTTCCAGATATAATGACCCCCTTAGAGGTATGAAACTCTTTGTGTAACAAGGATTTTAATCTCTGAATAAGGAACCATACCAATAAGGAAACTGCGTGTTTTAGGTAGGGCTTATCACGTTTGCGAGATAATTAATTCTTTTTTTGTCAGGAGTTTTCGTGCATTCAAAATTTACAGATAATTTTTTTGAGAATAAAATATTATTATTAGTTAAATGACCCGGGGTATTTTTTTGAGGTGTAGGATATATACATGAGGGGCAGATGTCTGAATCATTGATTATTTATCCGGAAGGCTGCCGGAAAGCTGTTTTTATAAAAAGATATAAAAGATTTACCGTCGAAGCTTTACTTGATGGTGAGGTTATATCTATCCATACTAACAATACAGGCTCTATGCTTGGCTTGCTGCGGGAAGGGCAGGAGATATTTATTTCTCCGGCATTGAATCCGGCTCGCAAACTTAAATGGACTCTCGAGATGGTTAATCTGTCAGGTTCGTGGGTTGGCGTGAATACCTCTGTTCCGAACAAAATGATACAGAGAGCTTTTGAGGTTGCGGTTTTGCCTGAATTGAAAGGGTACACCGCAATAAAGCGTGAGGCTGTAGTCGGCAAAAGCCGTATTGATGCAAAATTTACCGATGAGTCGGGACGTCTGCCGGATTTATGGGTTGAATGTAAAAATGTCACTCTTGTAGAAGATGATGTGGCCTGCTTTCCTGATGCACCCACTGAACGGGGGCAGAAACACCTTGTTGAATTGATGGCTCTTGCCGCTGAAGGGTATAGGGTCGCGATGTTCTTTTTTGTTCAGCGTAATGATGGAAAATGTTTCGGTCCTGCTGATTTTATAGACCCCAAATATGCAAAATTATTTGAGCAGGCTCTTGCGGCGGGAGTTGAATGCTGGCCGTATCAGGCAGAACTCAGTGAAAAAGGAATTTCAATCGGTGAGAAAATGAAGTTTTAATGTGGCTATAATAAGCTGATATAAAACAATTAAAAAGTCCGGAAAATTTCATAAAATTTTCCGGACTTTTTTTAAGTTTATAAGGCGGTTAAGAAGCTGTAGCCTTTACTCTGTCGGCCTGATTCATATTTGCCAGCTTTTCAACTTTAGCAAGATCAAGCTCAAGCCCTTTTGCGATGCGGGTGCCATAGTCTTTATCTGTTTTATAGAAGATTGCAGCTTGTCTGAGCTGGATGCGTTTCTGTGCTCCGGTCAAATGTCCGATAATATTTCTCGTCAGATTTACCCGGTCCTGTTCACTCATAACATTGCGATACAGATTGCCGGCCTGAACAAAGTCATCGTCTACAAGTTTATAACTATGTTGCGCTGCATTGCCTTCGATCGGCAGTGGAGGTTCAAGAGCCGTTTCATCCGGTTCAGCTCCTTCGAAGCTGTTCGGCCAGTAGTTAGGTCCACCGCCTCCGCCATCGTCTACACGCATAGCTCCGTCGCGCTGGTAATTAAGCTCAGGAGCGTTTTTTGGCATATTTACAGGGATTAGGTGGTAATTTGTTCCAAGTCTGTGGAGATGGGTGTCGTGGTACGAAAACATGCGTCCTTGGAGCATCTTGTCAGGTGAGGCTCCGATGCCGGGTACAAGATTGCCGGGGGTGAAGGCTGCTTGTTCTACTTCGGCAAAATAATTTTCCGGATTTCGATTCAAGACCATCTTCCCTATAGTGATGGGTGGTACTTCGGAGTGAGGCCATACTTTGGTAATATCGAAGATATCCCATTTGAAATCTTTGGCTTGCCGGGGAGTCAGTATCTGCATTTCCAGCGTCCATGACGGGAAGTCTCCGTTTTTAATAGATTCATGCAGATCCCGGGTGGCATGATCCGGATCTTTGGCACACATCGCACCGGCTTCGGCCGCAGTCATGGTTTTTGAGCCTTGATCTGTTTTAAAGTGATATTGGACCCAGACGTATTCACCTTTTTCATTGTACCATTTGTAGGTGTGGCTCGAGTAACCATTCATATGGCGGAAAGTTATAGGGGTTCCTCTGTCCGAGAAAAGAATAGTTACCTGATGAATTGATTCAGGTGTGAGGGATAAGAAATCCCAGAACATGTCGGGATCTTTTAAATTGGTTGCAGGATTACGTTTTTGGGTATGTATGAAATCAGGAAATTTCATTGGGTCGCGAATAAAGAAGACCGGGGTATTATTGCCGACCATATCGTAGTTGCCTTCTTCGGTGTAAAACTTGATGGCGAAACCACGCGGATCACGCTCAGCATCAGCAGAGCCTTTTTCTCCTCCGACTGTTGAAAAGCGCACAAATAGATCAGTTTTTTTGCCAACTTCAGAGAGGAAGGCTGCTTTTGTGTATTTGGTAACATCAGCAGTTACTTCAAAATAGCCGTATGCTCCGGCTCCTTTGGCATGAACTACGCGTTCAGGGATGCGTTCGCGGTCGAAGTGGGCCAGTTTCTCTATAAGGTGCATATCCTGAACTAAGACCGGGCCTTTTTCTCCGGCTGTTTGTGAGTTTAGGTCGTCACCCACAGGCTTCCCGAAGGCTGTCGTAATTTTCTTTTTTTTCATGGCAGAACTCCTTTTTATTTGTGTAAACGGTTGGTTCTTTATCAGCCTTCCTTGTATCACTCTGAATGAGTAATTGGAATAGTAATTGAGGATTTGCATGAAGAGCGAACAAGTGTTTGGTTGAGAATTTTTCTTTACGTCTGAAACAAAAGGGAAAATCCCTATTCTCTTAGTGTAAAAGAATAGGGATTTTCAGACCTGACGGGTGTTGAAAAGCTTGGTGCCCGGCCGGGACCGAGTTAATCCGACCGGACACCATAGGAGCTGGATGCCGAAATTTTTGCCGGGAGGGTGGAGCTCCCGGCATGAAACCAGTCTCGGAGTAGCTTGCCTCATGAAATTAGGGGCAACATGCAGAACGATGACTTTGGACGAGTTCTACATTTGTTCGAGCTGTTAAATATATTAATCAGTTGAGGGGTTACGTTCGCGCATCAGTTCCTGCTTACGTACAGCTCGCCGTTCAACTGCTTCTTTGTTTCTTCTATGATCCACGCCTGTCTCAAGGGTAAGTTGAGGTACAAGGGAAGGTTTTCCGTCTTCGCCTATGGCAACAAATGTCAGATACGCTGAATTTGTATGCCGCAGTTCTCCTGTAAGAAGATTTTCAGCTTCGACCCGCACTCCGATTTCCATTGAAGTTTTACCTACCATATTCACGTTCGCATGAAGGTTGATAAGCTCGCCGACATATGCGGGTCTCAGGAAGTTCATCCTGTCAATAGAGGCTGTGACCACAGGTTTACGTGCATGACGCATGGCGCAGGTGGCAGCAATGAGATCCAGCTGTTTCAGAAGAACCCCGCCATGAAGGTTGCCAGCTGGATTTGTATCCTGCGGGAGCACTCTGTAGGTTGTGTATGCTCTGCTTTCACTGACTTTTTTTTCTTTCATTGAACTGTTCCTGATCCTGAGTTTCTTTTGATGTGATATTTTTATATTACAAAATTACCGGATCTTACCATACTCTACCCTTGCTTCCCATATCATTTTAGCAATTCGTTTACCTAGGTCGAGCTGCCTTGTGCTCAGGAGAGCTTCGGCTGCTTCCCGGTTTCCCCCGGATTTGAGCAACGTAGCAGACTCCAAGTCTCTGAGATAATTCTCACATTCCCGGATTAGCTTGGAGAGGTTCATCGCCTCCAGCTCAATAGGTATCCTTACGGATTTTACTTTTTTACTCATGTTTTTGCTTCGTTGATAATACTTTTGCCAGATTGGGTAGAATTGTCAATACATTTGTAATACAAATTGAAAATAAATAAATATTGTTTAGTAATGCCAAATAAAGTTTTTATTAATTATTTTTTGATGAATAAAAGTAGTTCAAAAGTAATACGAAACAACGTCAATAAACACCTTAAATAGTAACTATAAAAAGCTACAGTTTGTAATTTGATTGCTAATGTCTAGTTTTAGTAAGGTGGCTGGTGAGTTTGGTTGTTTTAATAAAGTTTTTTATTTTAAATACTTAAAAAGAACTAAGTCTTTTTTTAGTAGGCGTGAGTGTTCAAGGTATATCTTTGTTTTAAAAGCCAAGAGTCAAAGCCTTTTGCTCGTGAATACTAGAAAAATTTTCCAAGAGAGGTAATAATGGAGCGATAATGAGGAGTTTATTCGAACTGGAAAGAGCGCACTGGGGGTCGGGTTGCGCATATAAAAGCCATGATCAAAACAATGCCGGTGGCTGGACTGTAGAAGAGGGGGGAAAAGAATCCTGTGATAATGACGGCAGTAATAAGAGAGGCCATGGTGTCCGAAGAGTATTTTATGGAAAGTGTGGTTGCAATTGCGGACGCTCCGGCTATTCCTGCAATCCCCCATGCTGTCAGAATGTGAAGCCATATCGGAGTTACGTGGAAGATATAAGTTCCTGAACCAGTCCATGCAAAATTTTGCTTATGCCATAGTTCCCATATCGAAGCCGGAATGTTCAGCGGTAAAGGCACTGAGAGAGGATGACCTGTCAGAAGTCGGGATGGAGTTTTTTCAAATAGGTCTAAAATAGAAAACCAGAGCCAATAGGCTGGAAGGTCGTTTGGATTGAAAAAGGTCATTTCATGTGAAGCAAGTGCTAGAAAATTAAAAAGTACAAGAGTCAGCACGAGAATGGTTTTCTTGATAGCTCCTTTTGGGCCGAAAAATAAAAGAACCAGAACCGCCGCAAAGCCGGCATCCCTGCTCAGAGTGCACATAATTCCTGTAAATATCAGGAGTCTTGTGGTCTTAAGTTTTGAAGGTTCATGCAGTGTTGAGCATAATCCGGCCAGCAGAATAGGTCCGGTCAGTTCAGCGTTTCCAAAAAGATTAGGAGGGGCTGTAAGTCCGCTCAGTAAAAAGAGATATAGAAAGTTGCAGATGATAAGAACAGCAAGCCATGATGCCCAGAAGTAGAAGTGTTCCGGCTTGGGTATAGAAAAATTAGTTATCCAGAGTACAATCACAAGCCCGTATAACAAAGGGCGTATTTCCATGAGAAAGGGCAGTGAGGGCGCCAGCGGAAACAGCAGTGGCGTAAAGATTTTAGAAAAAGCCCAAAAAAGAAGGACACAGGGAATACCTGCTTTAAGCCAGAGAGGAAAAACAGGGGCTTGTTTGTTTTTGTAAGGTTCAACCAGAAGTCCAAGTACTGCAAGCCCTGCGACAAGTATTTCTGCAAGGTTTTGAGGCGCAGCGGAACCGTTCATGCCGTAGGCTGCCAGTAAAATCGGCAGACCTAAGCTGAAAAGGGCGACAGGAAATTCGGAGGCTGAAACGGCTTTGTTATTGGAATTCATTTGTAAAAGGCTGTTACCTTGATCTTTTTAGTATGAGAAGCCCTAAAAAAAATAAAAAATAAATGGTTAAGCAAATCGTGCTGAAATTCTGAGTTTTAATCTGTTGAAATAATTGAACGGGAATCGTGGAAGGATGGGAGTCTCTTTTCTTTTTACAAAAAGCAAATCAAGTATATGTGCTACAGGTTCTGTGTCGGAAAGATAATTTGTGCATCCTGCGCAATAGGTGACCATGGGGGCGCCTGTTTGCGCGGCTTCAGCTTTTCGTTTGTTATTCCATTCCTGTGCGAAAGGTTTGTTGTGAAATCCTACGCCTCCCCCTTCACCGCAGCAGATTGTTTTATCTCTGCTGTGATCCATTTCGATCAGGGTGACCCCGTTTTGAGTTAAGAGTTTTCTGACGCTTTCCTGTAAACCTGATTCAAAGCGGGTGACGCATGGATCATGTACCGTTGCTTTTTGAAGCCAGGGTTTATTGAGGGAAATGTTTGAATCAAGTAATTCTTCGTAAATAGATACAATCTTAAATGAAGGGGAAAATCCTTTGAAAGTTATGTGGCAGTTAGGGCATGCTGTCAGGATTTTAGTGATTCCTTGAGATTCAATAAATTTAGATAACTCTGAAATAGTCTCGGCATGAAAATCGGAAAGTCCTAGCATTTTTGAAGGCTTAGAGCAGCAGTTAAGAATTAATCCCAAAGAAGGATCACGTTGTTTTAAGGCTGAGTATGCCGCGCGGGTTGCCTCGGGAAACAGAGCAGGCAATGTGCATCCCGGAAAGAAAGCGGTTTTGCATCCATCGGGTAGGAGGTTGTCTTTGAACGGGAATTTGCCCCCTATTCGTTCGTAGCTTAGAAGAGGCGAATAAGAGTCAAGACCGAGTAAAGAGTTTTCCTGAGCGTGATTACGGAGCATCTCAAACATTTTGGATGGCTGAGCATCTACCGGGCAGACTGAGTCACACAGCGAGCAGGCAGAGCAGTTGTATGAGTTTATCGCCGCTTCGTCATAATTCAGTGCGGACGCAAGACATTCTTCTGCTATTTTGTCAGGTGATCCGTATTCCTGCAAAAAAAGACACTCGGAAACACATTCTCCGCAACCGATGCAATTCTCAGATGTAATTTTTATATTAGACAACCTGACAGCCCCAGATTTTAACACGTTTGTTGACATATTCGGTGCATTTCCCTTTGAGGTGAACTTTTACTCCGGGTTTCATGTTGCTGACAATTGCAGTTTGATCTTCTGTAAAATGGCAGATTACTTCAGCGGTATAATTGGATATTCCTTTTAGCCCGATATGTAAATCTCCAAAGTTTTTAGCGGAAACATCAACGACTTCGCCGGTAATTTCAATGACTTCATTTAAATACTTACCACTTGCAACCGTATTGTTTTCGACAAAGTCGATATAGAGCTTATATGAGCCTACGCGAAGTTTTGGCTGGCTAGTTATGACTTCATTTGCTATCCGTGCATGCCATGAGCTGAGGGTTTCTTTTTGATGAGGGTTTGTTGGTTGTTGGGCAGTCGGGCCAAGCTTTTGTGTTTTTTGAAGATCGACTCGGTTTACGAGCTGTCCTGTCGAGTCAAAAACGTCCGCTGTCGGCTTCCCGTCATTCGATATATATATTTTTGATCTGACACGGCCCATCGGGTCTACCAGATGGAATTCTTCTGCTTTAACTATGTTGCTCATTCGCATTTCTCCCTGTATCGCTCGTTAGCGTGTCGGATGACATGGTATTTAATTTACTAAGTCCTTGCTGAAAAAGGCAAGAAATAATGTAAAATTTTGTATTTTGGGCTGCTGATAACAGTTTTTTGTTTTTAAAAAAATTGATAGTGGTCTTCGAGCTTGACTTGGAGAAGCAAAAACCTTAACACTCAACCCCTTTCTTTACGCAATCTTTATTGGTCACTGAAGAGGTGGATTTTTAGTGATTATTGTGCGTAAAAATGCTCAAGCCGGCGGAGTAAGATAATTGTTCGATAGCCTATCAGATAGACTTTCCGAAGCCTTCAAAAATTTCAAAGGGCAGGGCCGACTGGATGAAAAAAACATCCAGGCCGGAATGCGTGAGGTTAGGCTCGCTCTTTTAGAAGCGGACGTTAACTTCAAAGTCGTCAAAGAATTTGTTGAGAAGGTAAAGGAACGGGCCTTAGGACAGGAAGTCCAGAAAAGCCTCTCTGCCGGACAGCAGGTCATCAAGATCGTCAATGACGAACTGACCGAGTTGCTTGGTGGAGAACAGGAAGGACTGATTCTTAAAGGTAAACCTGCCAAAATTATGATGGTCGGGTTGCAGGGTGCTGGTAAAACGACTTCTGCAGCAAAGATAGCCTTGTATCTTAGACGCAAGAAGTATAAGCCCTATCTCGTTCCAGCTGACGTATACCGCCCTGCTGCTATTGAACAGCTTACTGTACTGGCTAAGCAGCTGGATCTTCCCGTATACCCTTCAACTACTGACATGAATCCGGTGGATATCTGCCGCGATGCTATTGTCAAAGCGGAAGAGGCGGGATGTGACGTACTGCTTCTCGATACAGCCGGACGGCTGCATATCGATGAAGTGCTCATGGATGAACTTGCTGCCATTAAGGAAGCATGTTCGCCTGACGAAATACTTTTCGTAGCAGACGCAATGACAGGACAGGACGCTGTCAATGTTGCTGCAACGTTTGATGAAAAGCTTGATGTTACCGGTGTGGTACTGACTAAAATGGATGGAGACGCCCGAGGCGGTGCAGCTCTTTCTATCAAGTCTGTTACCGGCAAGTGCGTCAAGTTTGTCGGCGTGGGTGAGAAGCTTTCCGAGCTTGAACTCTTCTATCCAGACAGGGCTGCCTCTAGAATTCTCGGAATGGGGGACGTCCTTTCCCTGATCGAGAAAGCTCAGTCCGTTATGGAAGAAGGGGAAGCTGAGAAGCTTACTGAAAAATTCCGCAAGGCAAAATTTGACCTTGAGGATTTTCGTACCCAGATGCGTAGAATGAAGAAGATCGGTTCTATGGGCAGCATTATGAAGCTCATTCCGGGACTTGGCGGATTGACCAAACAGCTTGGCGATCTTGATATGCCGGACAAGGAACTGAACAGGATAGAAGCAATCATCTCCTCCATGACTCCGGAGGAACGCAAAACTCCTAAGCTTATCAACCCTAGCCGCAGGCAGAGAATTGCTAAAGGTTCGGGTGTTGAGGTTTTGGAAGTTAATCAGATGCTCAAGAATTTTGATCAGATGAGCAAGATGATGAAAAAAATGATGGGCGGAAAAGGCGGAAAAGGCGGAATGCCTCAGATGCCGAATATGCCCGGAATGCCCGGATTAGGCGGTGGCGGTATGCCGGGATTACCCGGTATGGAAGGGATGGAAGGCATGGAAGGAGCTGGTCAGCCTTCAAAAGAGAAAAGCAAGAAAACCCTGCTCGCCCGGAAAAAGAAAAAGCTCAAGAAGCAAAGTCGCAAGAAGAACAAAAAATAATCTTTTTTGGCCTTACTTGCATTTTATTAATGAATCTCTTAAATTAAGTTTATATGGGGGAAGTACACAATGGCTTTAAAACTAAGATTGACACGTATGGGGTCCAAAAAACGCCCTTTTTATCGTATTGTAGCAATTAACAGCAGCACAAGACGCGATGGTCGTCCTTTAGAATTCATAGGTTACTATAATCCTATGGTTGAACCTGTTGAACTTAAGATCAACATGGAAAAAGTTCAGGCTTGGATGGATAAAGGCGCAAAACCAAGCGATACTGTTAAAGCACTTCTTAAGAAAAATTCTTAAAGTTAGTTCTCACAACGGTTCGATTCTTTCTTCACTCAAGGTTTACTCTCGACATCTGAAGCGGAGGTTGTTGGCATGTTGAAGGATTTAGTAGAATTCATTGCGAAATCTCTTGTTGATAATCCCGATGATGTAGTCGTCACCGAGATTGAAGGAGAGCAGACATCTGTAATCGAACTCAAGGTCGCGAAAGAAGACTTGGGTAAAGTTATCGGCAAGCAGGGCCGCACCGCAAGAGCGATGAGAACTTTGCTTGGTGCTGCATCAACCAAGGTGAGAAAACGTTCTGTTCTAGAAATTCTAGAGTAGACGGCTTCAACCCGGACCATAACCAGTAGGCTGCTATGGACTTGCTACTAGTTGCCGAAGTGGTCAAATCACACGGTCTTAGGGGGGAAGTTTGCATCGATTCCCATGCGGACTCCCCTTTTTCCTTCGATGAGGTGTCTACCCTTTATTTACAAAGTAAAGGACAGAAACCCCGTCGATTTGTTGTGCAATCCTTTCGGAGGCACAAAGGCCGCGCTTTAGTAATCTTTAAAGGCATCAATGACCGGGATAAGGCTGATACCTTACGCGGCATGGATGTCTTGGTGCAGAAGGAAGATCTCCCTGAACTCAGGGATGATGAAGTCTACATGTACCAGTTGAAGAATGCTGCCGTCGAACTTAAAGACGGAACAGCGGTTGGGACCATTTCGGATTTTCTTTTTGCGCCGGGTCAAGAGACTTGGGTGATCTCGTCTTCAGAAGGAAAAGAAATTCTTTTTCCTGCTGTTGCTGAGTTTGTATTGTCTGTGGATGTAGATGCGGGAAAGGTTGTGATCGATCCGCCTGAAGGGCTGCTTGATCTGTATCTGAACGCGCCTGCTAAATAATGGGACGACCCTATGTCTTTTAAAAAAGCCGGTTAATTAGTCTGTGAATTTCAATTTGATTACGCTTTTTCCGGAATTTTTCGATTCCCCGCTTTCGCATGGTCTTATGAGTAAGGCTGTCGAAAAAGGAATCGTTTCATTCAATACTGTCAATCCCCGCGATTATGCTGTTGATAAGCATAAGAGCGTGGATGATCGTCCTTACGGGGGCGGGCCGGGTATGGTAATGTTTCTTGATCCGATAGCCCGCAGTCTGGATTCTGTGGGTATCAAGCCTGTCGTTCAGGGAGGCTGTGGTAAAGGTAAAAGGTTGCTGATGCTGTCGCCGAAAGGACGTCCGCTTACTCAGAAACTTGCTACTGAACTTGCCGGAGAAGAGGAACTGACTCTTGTCTGTGGACGGTATGAAGGAATTGATGCTCGTTTTGAAGAGATATTTCCTGTTGAGACTGTCTCTGTCGGAGATTTTGTTCTTAACGGAGGCGAAGCCGGAGCATTGTGTCTTATTGAAGCTGTTGCCCGATTGCTGCCGGATTTCATGGGCCATTCTGAATCAGGGACCGAGGAAAGTTTTTCTTCGGGACTTTTGGAGTATCCGCACTACACCCGTCCCGCTGAATATGAAGGACTGAAAGTGCCGGAGATTCTCTCTTCTGGGAATCATGCTCTGATTGAAGAATGGAGGAAAAAAAGGTCTCTTGATGAGACTTTGGATTCCCGCCCGGAATTACTTTCCGAAGCTGACGGCTTAAAAAGGGAAGATGTTCATTATTTACGGTCAATACCCCGTAAACGTTTAGGAAAACATCTTTCAATGGCTTTAGTACACTATCCAGTGCTAAATAAATTTGGTGAAAAAGCAGCTGTTTCTTTGACAAACCTCGATATTCACGATATGTCCCGCGTTTCCCGCTCTTACTCATTGGCAGGGATGTATGCGGTGACTCCTATCGAGGACCAGAAGAAGTTGGCTGACAGAATAATTTCTCATTGGACCTCGGGACCGGGTAGCAAAACTAACCCGGACAGAGCCGCCGCTCTGGCAAAGGTCAGTGTGATGGACTCCCTGATCGATGTGGTGGAGCATATTGAGTCGGGAACGGGTAAAAAACCGATACTGGTGACAACCAGTGCTCGGGGCGCGGGTAATGTGACTCCCCGTCAGGTCCGTGAAATGCTTTATGACAATCCTGTGTTACTGGTCTTCGGAACAGGGCATGGGTTGGCTCCCGAAATTCTTGAAATGGCAACGGGCTGTCTTAGACCGCTTCGTTTCATGGATGGATACAATCACTTATCAGTAAGAAGTGCGGTAGCGATAACGGTTGACAGGCTTTTGGGAGACGCTTGGTAGATTTCGTTTTTTGATACCGCAAATTGAATTTATATAAGGAGTAGCAACATGAATGTAATTACAAAGATCGAACGCGAACACATGCGTCTTGATATGCCTGCATTTAAAGCAGGGGACACCGTAAAAGTACATCTTCGTATTATCGAAGGTGAGAAAGAGCGTATCCAGGTTTTCCAGGGTGCTGTTCTTCGTTTCCGTAACGGTACAACCGATTCAACTTTCACAGTACGTAAGATCTCCGACGGTATCGGCGTAGAACGCGTATTTGCAGTACACTCTCCATACATCGAACGTATTGAAGTTGTTACTGAGGGTAAAGTTCGTCGTAGCCGCATTTACTATCTTCGTGACCTTAAAGGTAAAGCAGCACGTATCAAATCAAAGAACGCTTGGTAGCACCCGAAGATTTAAATCTTCGCGGTTCACTCATCCGGGCAGTCTGTCCGGCGGAGTAAGCAACTACGAGTTGAAAACCGTCTCTCCCGGATCGCAAGGTTCAGGAGCAGACGGTTTTTTTGTTGGATTTACGACGGAGCAATCAGGATGTCGCAAGGATTATTGCACGGAATATTGCCGGGACTGGCTGATGAAGCCGGACTTATCGCAGGAATTGATGAGGCGGGCAGAGGATGTCTGGCTGGTCCAGTTGTGGCGGGCGCTGTTATTCTTCCCGCTGAGTATGATCTACCGGGGCTTACTGATTCTAAAAAACTCAGTGAAGCCGCGCGCGATGTGCTTGCTGATCAAATCCGTGAACAGGCGGTATGCTGGTCTTTGGGAGTTTGTCGGGCACAGGTGGTCGATCAGATAAATATTCTTCAAGCGACATTCAGAGCTATGGCCCGTTCGGTGATTCATCTTAAAGTTCGTCCTTCAATTTTGCTTATTGATGGAAATAAGACTATTCCGGTAAGTCACTTTAATGGAGCGGCAGGGTATCAGCAGGAATGGATAATCAAAGGTGATGAAAAAATACCCGAAATTTCAGCCGCATCAATTCTTGCTAAAACTTTCAGAGATTCTCTGATGGTTAAGCTGGAAAAAAGATATCCGGGATACGGCTTTGCTATTCATAAAGGGTACGGAACCAAATTTCATATGGATGCAGTTCGGGAAAATGGTCCCTGCCTGATCCATAGACTTACTTTTAAAGGCGTGCTTCCTGAAAAGAAGAAGTCAGGGCAGGAGAGTTTATGTCTCCCCGGCATTTAGATTTCGGCGAGGCCGGAGAAAAATTTGCTGCCCGCTATCTTGAGTGCAGAGGGTTTTCTCTCCGCCACCGGAACTGGCGTTGGCATCAATGGGAACTGGATATCGTTTGCGATGGTCCGGCTGATTCTGACGGTGTACGTGATCTTGTTTTTGTAGAAGTGAAGACCAGAGCCGGAAATTCCGTGCAAAAAGGATTGCAGGCGGTGACTCCTGCAAAATGCCGTAAATTAGTAAAAGCTGCTTCACATTATTTGTCGGCAATGGACCTATGGCATAGACCGTGCCGTTTTGATCTCGTTATTGTAAATGATGCCGGAAACGGCATGAACGCGGAGCACATAAAAAATGCCTTCGAAATCTCCGACTTTATGGGTAGTGGCAACACCGCTTGGCAACCTTGGTGATATTTCAGATCGTGCAAGAAAGATTCTGGCTTCGGCAGATGTTATTCTGGCCGAGGATACACGCAGAACCGGAAAACTGCTGACTAATCTTGATATCAAGGGCAAAGGTTTTATCAGTCTTCACGATCATAACGAAGAAAAACGCATAGCAAAGGTTCTCGAGTTTTTTGATGAAGGCGGCAATGCTGCTCTCGTTTCTGATGCCGGAACACCTCTTATGAGTGATCCCGGTTATCGTCTTGTCAAAGCTTGCCGTGAACATGGCGTAAAGATCGTTCCTGTACCTGGGCCTTGTGCCCCTGTTACGGCTTTGAGTGCTTGTGGACTTCCTCCGTACCCGTTTGTTTTTCTGGGCTTTATGCCTCGCAAGGACGGGCAGATGACTAAGCTTTTTGAAGTTCACGGAGCAACGGGTGCAACGATAGTCTTTTTTGAACGGAAATCGAGACTGCGTGAAACTCTGGCTGTGGCATACAGAGTGCTTGGAGACAGAGACTTTGTGATTTGCCGTGAGCTGACTAAAGATTATGAAGAATTTATTTCAGGAACCTTGTCCGGTCATGAAGATGTTTCAGCTGAACTTAAGGGTGAGATAACGGTCGTCGTGGGGCCTCCGGTTATAAGCGGTCCGGCCAGCGAAGATGAAATTTATCGTCTCATAGATCAAGAAATGTTGTCAGGTGAAAAACCGAAAGTTGTAGCCCGAAGAGTGGCAGATCGAGTTCAGGGGTGGACAGCCAAAGCTGTCTATGAAAAAGTGACTGAAAGAAAAACAAATAGTTAGGTCGTTAGAGTTGTACGGTGAAAGTGGACGTGAATGAAAAAATAAAAGATAAAAAGTCTCTAGGCCGGGCTTGTGCCAGGTGCTTTTTGCGCAGTTATTTTGTCGGCGCGGGGTTTAATACCCGCGGATTGCAGAATATCGGTTTCTCTTACGCCATGCAACCCGGGCTTGAAGCTATTTACTCGGATTCATTGGAGTTGTCTAAGGCTCGTAAGCGTTATGTTAAGCATTATAACTCTCATCCGTTCTGGGCTCCACTGTTGATTGCTATTTTTCTGGCTGTGGAAATCCAGATTAAAGACGGCAAGTTTCCAGTTTTGCTTTTGAATAAAGTTAAAAATACGACCAGTTATACACTTTCTGCCATCGGTGATTCTGTCTTTGCCGGAAGTGCCCTGATTTTTTGGGCGTTAGCCACGATATCTCTTTTGCTTGCTGGCAATACTGTTCCGGCTATGTTACTCGGGTTGATATCATTTGTGGGTTTACAGGTATTTAAAATATATATTTTCTGGGGCGGATTATATAAGGGCCTCGGTTTTTTGGATCAATTGAAAAGGTGGGATCTGATCAATTGGGGAGAACGGCTGAAATATGTTAATGCGTTCGTTCTTTTAATAATTTGGACCCAATTATGGCCTTCGGGTATGGGAATTTTCCAGTGGTATGGCGGAGCCGTAATATTAGGCTCTCTAGGGTGGTTGATCGCAACCGGAAAGATTTCCAGAGAAGTTATTGCAGTTCTTTTTGTAGTAGCGAGTTTGTTTCTAATAAACTTAATTTAAGTTAAGACTTTTGCGTTTGCAGAATTATGATATAAAGGAATGGTCGAAAATGATTGAGAATAGCGCGCTGCGGGAAGGTTTCCCTGATTCGGAGAACGCTGTAGCCCGGACTGTTATTGTAGTTAACCAATTGGGACTGCATGCTCGTCCGGCGGCGCGGCTTGCACAGGAAGCTCAGAATTTTCAGGCTGAGATTGCAATTATTTGTGATTCTCAGGAAGTGGATGCTAAGAGCATTCTTGACATTCTGACTCTTGCAGCTGCACAGGGAAGCACTCTTGAATTGAGGGCCGACGGTATTGATGCCGATGCAGCTCTTGATTGTCTGGAAGAAATGTTTAAGTCAAAATTTGGAGAGGAAAAGTAGTGGCCAGGGAAGTCGTTTCAGGCATTTCCGTTTCAACGGGTATTGCTATCGGTAAAGCCTATTTTTTGAATCGCAGCATCTCTTCGAGGTTGCCGCGACAGACTGTGCCTGTGCACATGGTTGCCGATGAAAAAGAGCGATTGACGTATGCCTTTACTGAAGCAGTTAAAGAGCTTGCGGCTGTCCGTGAAAAAGTTCCTGCTGAACTGAAAGAGCATCAGCTTATTATTGATTCTCATTTGATGATGCTCAAGGATCCTAAGCTTTCCAAAAGAGCCACAAAATATATTGATGATCTTTGTATTAATGCAGAGTGGGCACTTGATAAGGCTGTAAATGATCTTGATAAAACTTTCGGTGCGCTGGAAGATAAATATATCCGGGAACGCATGCAGGACGTGCGCCAGGTAGCTCAGAGGGTTCAGACTAAGCTTATAGGCGGAGAAGCGAGCGTAAGCCCTATTCAGGGGCGTGCAGTGCTTATGGCTCACGACTTGTCACCTGCTGACACCATCGAGTTGGAAATCAATAAGCTTATGGCTTTTGTTACAACTCTCGGCGGTAAAACGTCTCATACCGGAATTTTAGCCCGTACTCTTAATATCCCTGCTTTGGTAGGTGCTGAGAAGCTTGAAAGCTGCGTTGTTGATGGTGACCTTGTCATTGTGGATGGCCTTTCGGGTAAAATTTTAGTTGATCCCGATGAGGATGAACTCGAACATTATTACAATTTACAGAATCAATTCGAAAGTTATCAGGCCACTATTATAAGAAGTTGTCATCTTCCGGCTGAAACCGAAGACGGTTACAGAGTTCAGGTTTTAGCTAATATTGAACTTTTTGAAGAAGTTTCAGCTGTTATCGATAATGGCGGAGAAGGGATCGGGCTGTTCAGAACAGAGTATGCCTATTTGAACCGCAGCAGTCTGCCCGACGAAGAAGAGCTTTGCGAAAAATACACTGAGCTTGCTGCTATTATGTCACCCCGTAAGGTTGTTTTGAGAACTCTTGACCTTGGTGCTGATAAATTTATGTCTTATTTCGGTCCGCTTGATGAGGCTAATCCGGCCATGGGACTCAGAGCGGTCAGGTTTTGTCTGAAACATGAAGAACTTTTTCATACTCAGTTGAGGGCTATTTTGCGGGCAAGTGTGCATGGCAACGTGTCGCTCATGTTCCCAATGATTTCCGGGCTGAAAGAAGTCCATCAGGCAAAAGCAGCCTTAGCCCGCGCCCAGATAGAGCTGACAGCAGAAGGCATTCCGTACGATCATGACATGCAGGTAGGTGTTATGATTGAGCTTCCTGCTGCGGTGATGATTGCAGAAATTTTGGCGCAGGAAGTCGACTTTTTCAGTATCGGAACAAATGATCTGATTCAGTACAGTTTGGGTATCGATCGTACTAATCCGCATGTTTCTTATCTTTATCAGCCTTTGCATCCGGCGATAGTACGCTCCATCAAGTATGTTGTTGACGCGGGACATAGAGCAGGGATAGGCGTAAGTCTGTGCGGAGAAGTCGCATCTGATCCGTATTGTGTGCCTATTTTGATGGGTATGCAAATTGACAGTCTCAGTCTTACTCCGCAGGCAATTCCGGGAATTAAGCGAATTTTACGTCAACTTGGAATGCCTGAATGTAAACAGCTGTTGAAAGAGGTTCTGCAGTGTCGCACGGTTGCTCATATTAACCGTCTTGTTACTGAAAATATTTATAAAAAATATCCGGAAGAGCTAATCTTTTTTGCTTCGCTTCTGGATAATGAAGATATCGCAGGTTAAAATTTATTATGGCTAAAGCTAAAAAGAAAAGTCCTTCTTCCATCGCACGGAATAAGATTGCTCGTCGAAATTATGATTTTATAGAGACTTTGGAAGCAGGTCTTGTACTTGTGGGAACAGAGGTTAAATCTCTGCGCCAAGGGCAGATCAGTTTTAATGACGGGTATATAAATTTTAAAGATGGCGAAGCATGGCTGGTGGGTATTCACATTGCGCCCTACGATCACGCTGGTCATTTACAGCATGACCCGGACCGTTCGCGTAAGCTGTTGCTTCATGATCACGAAATTATAAAACTACAGGCAAAGTCCGAGCAGAAAGGGCTGACTGTAATTCCTGTGAGCCTTTATTTTTCTAACGGCAAAATTAAATTACAGATAGCTCTTGCCAAAGGTAAGAATGTTCATAGTCGTAAAGAAGAATTGAAACGGCGTGATATAGCAAAAGACACGGCCCGCCAGCTAGTCAATTATTGATCTAGCGGACGAGCCGTAAAAACTTTTACCACCCCTTGCCGGTAGGTGGATAAAGTAGGGTATGGGATAGTAATCTTTCGTCCGTCAAGGAGCGAAATTTTTACTGAAGTCTCGAAACTAAAACGGTGAGGGCCATTGTAGCTCCGATCCAGAAAAATAGTTTAATCGTGCCGGTTACGGGATCGAGTCTTTTATAGCCAGAAATGCTGTCTTCGGGAGTTAATATTTCCATTACGAAGGTGCTGACGCTGTTTCCCATGACGATTCTCCTCTGTCGTGATGTTGATTTAAAAAAATCACGAACTTGATGAATTGTTAATGCCTGTTTTATTTCGTTCTATCCAACGGGAATAATAGAACCCCCCCTTTAAGTTTATCGATAGACCTTGAAACCAATTTCGGACAAATTTAAAGAAGATTATATAAGCTGCCTGAATTATGGAACTATACCAAATAAAAACCTTTGTGGTTGTCGCTTGTGAAGGCAATTTAACCCGCGCCGCTAAACGGCTTCATGCCAGTCAGTCGACAATCAGTTTGCATATTAAATCTCTTGAGGAAGAACTTGATGTATGTCTTTTTTTGCGTACTCCCAAGGGAATGGTTTCTACTCCGGAAGGCGAGGTTCTTCTGAAAAGGGCTCAGGATGTTCTTGATTCTGTAGAAAAAATGCAAGCTGAAGCTAATTCTCTTCGCGGCGATGTGTCCGGAGAAGCCCGTGTGGGATTGCAGACTTCACCTGTTTATTTAAGAACCCCCCAGCTTATTAAGTGCATTAAAGAATATTATCCCGGCCTTAATCTACAATTTATTCAGAATCATACATGGACTATCCGGCGTGAAGTAGTGGGTAGAGCTATTGAGGGCGGCTTTTTTTATTCGGTATATCCGCCTGATGAAATGGAAGGGATTATTTTAGAAAATACTGTGCTTAGAGTTGTAGGGCCTGTCTCTTGGCGGGATAAGATGGAAAACGCCAAATGGGAAGATCTTGCAAAACTGCCGTGGATTTGGACTCCCGCCGAGTGTTCATTCAGTCAAAAATTGAACGAAAAGTTTCATTCTCTCGGGCTTGAGGCCAGTAAATCTATGATCGCTGACAGCGAGGACGCACATAATGCTTTGGTGCGTTTTGAAAACGGGGTAACTGTCATGCGTGATGATGAAGCTCGCGAAGGGGAAGAAGGCGGGTCTTTTTATATATGGCCCGGCGGGCATCTCGAAGTGGGATTGTATTTTGGATTTCATAAACAACGCATGGCTGACCCGATTGTAAAAGCTTTGATTGACTGTGTTGAAAAAGTCTGGAAATCCTGAGCTTCTTCGGTGGAGAATCAATGAAATTTTATCCAGAAAAATTATCCAAAGCACAACGTAAGTTTTTAAAAGAGCTTTTCCCTGAAGGTGAAAGCGGCTTTTCGGATGGAGAGCTTCTCTCTTGCGGAGTTGATGCCAGTCGTAAGCATGCTAAGCCGCTTGCGCTTGTTAAGCCTCATTCTGTTAAGCAGGTATCGGAACTTCTGGCTTGGGCGCAGAGAGAGCGTATGCCTATTTATCCACGGGCAAGAGCCACAAACAAAGTCGGTGGTTGTGTTCCGGTTAAGAACGGTGTTGTTGTTTCCATGCTGGGGATGAATTCTATTTTAGATATTGACCCGCAGGATTTTGTCGCAGTTGTTCAGCCCGGAGTCATTACTGCGGATTTGCAGAAAGCCGTAGAAGAGCGAGGATTGTTTTATCCTCCCGACCCCGCAAGTCTTAAAATTTCAACTATCGGTGGGAATATTTCTACATGCGCCGGTGGAATGCGGGCTGTTAAATACGGAGTCACGCGTGATTACGTGCTCGGCCTTGAGGTGATTATTCCCGGAGGCGAGGTCATTCACACTGGCGGGCGTACGCATAAGAATGTTGTTGGGCTTGATCTAACAAGACTGATGGTCGGTTCCGCAGGATCGTTGGGGGTGATTACTCAGGCGACACTTAAATTACTTCCTCTTCCTGAAACATCCGCATCTGTTCTTATCGGTTTCGAGAATTTACCCGGCTGTTTGAAAGGTGCTGAAGCTGTTTTCGGGTGCGGGATTTTGCCTACAGCTATGGAACTTATGGATCGCAATACGCTGAAAGCTCTTAAACTTCATTCCGATGTACCTTGGCCTGAAGAAACGGGAGGAGTGCTTCTTCTTAAAATTGATGGCTCCCATGAATCCGTTGAAGCTGATCTCAGGCAGATTGAAAAAGCTCTTTCAAATGAGCCTACTACTTTCCTTGAAAAGGGGAGCGGAGAGGATCAGGAACGGCTGTGGGAATTACGCAGAGTTATAAGTCCTGCTGCTTTCAATCTTGCTCCTGATAAGCAGGGCGAAGATGTTGCCGTGCCGCGCGGAAAAGTTGCACAGGCTATTGAAATTTATCATGAAATTGGTAAGAATTTTGGTCTTGTTGTTATGTGTTTCGGTCATCTGGGTGACGGGAATATTCATGTCAGTGTGATGTATGACAAATCTGTTCCCGGTCAGTCTGATAATGCGTTAAAGGCGAAAAAAGCCATATTCAGCAGCACTCTGTCGCTTGGCGGAACACTGTCTGGAGAACATGGTATCGGTTTGACGAAAGCAGACTATCTCGGAATGCAGATTGGTGATACCGAATTAAATCTAATGCACCGAATTAAAAACGTTTTTGATCCGTTGAATATAATGAATCCCGGGAAGGCTGTTTAATGGCTGTGTCCAAAAGCTGTGTTCAGTGCGGTAAATGTCTTGAAGTCTGTCCCCTTTTTAAGGTTACAGGGCGGGAAGAACTGACTCCGCGAGCAAAATTTTTCTTGGAAGGGTTGAATCCTTCCGAAGGTTTAAACGAAAAAGATTTTAAGTCTCTAGCATCCATGTGTCTTTCTTGTGGAAGGTGTGAAAATATCTGCCCGCAAAACATGTCCGGTCCTGATTTGGTATCGTCATTAAGAGCAGAGTCCAAAGGCTTTACTAAGACTTGCTGGGATTTATGGCTTTCGAAGCCCGGGTTTATTTGGCCTATGGTGGCAGCTTTATCAAAGTTTTCTCCTGCTAATCTGCCGGAGCCTGTCGGCTCTGCTAAAAAAAGGATGGAAGCTCTTTTCGCAAAAAGTCCCAAACCTTGGGCTAAGCTTGTTCCCGATATTAAATTTGAAGAGCAGAAAGTTGTACTCTTTGAAGGTTGTGTCGGCAGGTATGCACGCAGGGATTGGACTCGTAAGGCAGAACACTTTATGGACGGCCTAGGTTTGGTCAGGGCTGATAAACCTGATTTTGTCTGTTGCGGGTCGTCTTATGGTGGTGCCGGGCTGCTTGACCGGCAATGCAAGGCTAGAAAGGCCAATATCACAGCATGGAAGAACTCAAATTTTCCGCTTGTCATCATTTTCTGTACTACCTGCCTGAAAGGGCTTAAAGAATATTCTTTGGCCGATTTTGACGGAGATAGAGAGCTTCATAATAAATGGGTTTCATGTCTCATTCCGTTGTCTTCTTTGTTGTTAGATGCGGATGTGACACTCTTAGAAAACAGTCCACAGCAGGTAATTTATCATAAACCCTGCCATGCACCTCAGCCGGATTCAGATCAGGCATTAGTTGAAGCTGTCGCGGGTGAAAAGTTGATGCCTGTCAACAGTGATCTTTGCTGCGGATTCGGTGGAATTCTACAGCTCGGTGCACCTGAACTTTCGAAGCAGGTGGGATATTTTTGCATAGATGCGCTTACAAAATCAGTATCACCCGGAGCACATATTTTGACGGGCTGCTCAGCCTGCGTTATTCAGCTTGCAACTCTAGCAAAAGCTGATTTTTTTACGGGTCATTGGCTTGATATTTTGGAATAAAGACTTATTTGGGAACAGTTGCTCGTTTTCATTGAAGAAAAATACGCGGGAATCGCCGCCGAGAAAAAAGGATATTAAATGTTTAACGCCATAGTTTCGACGATATTCGGTTCCAGTAATGAAAGGTTTATTAAAAAGCTTAAACCGCAGATTGATGCAATTGCTTCATTTGAACCGGAAATGGAAAAGCTGACTGATGAACAGTTTCCGCAGAAAGTTGCTCAGTGGAAAGAAGAAGTCGCAGCGGGAAAAGATCTTGATGATATCCTGCCGGAAGTTTTTGCTTTAGTCCGTGAAGCCGGAAAACGTTCTCTTGGCATGCGTCATTACGATGTACAGATGGTCGGTGGTCTGGTTTTGCACGGTGGAAGAATTGCGGAAATGAAAACTGGTGAAGGTAAAACCCTCGTGGCTACTTTGCCTGCTGTTCTTAACGCTATTTCCGGTAAAGGTGTTCACCTTATCACCGTCAATGACTACCTTGCCACTCGTGATGCGGGTTGGATGGGTAAACTTTATAATTTTCTAGGTCTCACAATCGGTGTTGTCGTTCATGGTCAAACTGATCAAGAACGGCAGGACGCTTACGCATGTGATATCACTTATGGTACGAATAATGAGTTTGGTTTTGATTATCTTCGTGACAACATGAAGTTTTACAAAGAACAGCTTGTTCAGCGTGAACTGAATTTTGCTATTGTTGATGAAGTTGACTCCATTTTAGTTGATGAAGCACGTACTCCGCTTATTATTTCCGGTTCCTCTGATGAAGCAACCGGTATGTATGCTCAGGTTGATACCATCATCCCTCTTCTTAAGCGGGACGTTGATTTTGAAGTGGATGAAAAAGGTCACTCCATAACGATGACTGAGGAAGGTGTTACCAAGTGCGAGCAGATTCTTAAAATTGATAATCTTTACGATTCTCAGCATATTTCATTTCAGCATCACATAATGCAGGGGATCAAAGCTCATCATTTGTTTTCGCGAGATGTTGATTATATCGTAAAAGATGATCAGGTTGTCATTGTTGATGAATTTACGGGCCGTTTAATGCCTGGCAGACGCTTTTCAGATGGATTACATCAGGCTTTGGAAGCAAAAGAAGGCGTAAAAGTTGAGTCTGAAAATCAGACACTTGCTTCTATCACTTTTCAGAATTACTTCCGCATGTATAACAAGCTTTCAGGTATGACCGGTACTGCGGATACTGAAGCCGTTGAATTTTCGCAGATTTATAATCTTGACGTCATTGTAATCCCTACTAATACGGAGATGGTCCGTAAGGATTACCCTGACTCCATCTATAAGACGCAGATGGAAAAATATAACGCTATCGCGAACGAAATTGCTACTCTTTATAAGAAAGGTCAGCCTGTACTGGTTGGTACTGTTTCCATTGAAAAATCTGAGTTGATTGGATCTCTGCTTAAAAAACGGGGAATTCCGCATGACGTGCTGAATGCAAAGCAGCACGAAAAGGAAGCTGAGATTGTAGCAGAAGCCGGCTTCAAGGGGCATGTCACTATTGCTACGAATATGGCTGGTCGTGGTACTGACATTGTACTCGGAGAAGGCGTTAAGGAGCTTGGCGGGTTGCATATTATCGGAACAGAGCGGCATGAATCCCGTCGTATTGATAATCAGCTTCGAGGTCGTTCCGGTCGACAGGGTGATCCGGGAAGCTCCCGTTTTTATCTTGCTCTTGATGATGACCTGATGAGACTTTTCGGCTCTGAGCGTATTGCCGGCATTATGGATAAGCTGGGAATGCAGGAAGGGGAGCCAATTGAGAATAAAATGGTTTCCAAAGCTATTGAAAATTCTCAGAAGCGTGTTGAAGGTCATAACTTTGAAATACGTAAACAGTTGCTTGATTATGACAATGTTATGAATCAGCAGCGTGAAGTTATATACTCACTCCGTCGTGAAGTTATGAATTCTGAAGACATGGATGACATGATTTTCGAGTTCGTTGAAGAACTGCTGGATGAAAGCTATTATCCGGTTGCTGAGGCCAAAGGTAAACCTTTGGATGAAGAGACTGTGGAAATGGTTAGAATGGGTCTTGACGAGGTCTTCGGGTTCAACCGCAAGGTTGAGTTCAAAGAAGGTGTGCCGGATCGTGAGCAGGCTGAGGAGTGGATTAAAGACATTCTTGGTGAACTCAAAAGCAACGCTGAAGATCATTACAATGAAATTCAGCGCTATTTCATGCTTGAATCTCTTGACCGTAACTGGAAAGATCATCTTCTGAATATGGATCATTTGCGCGAAGGTATAGGTCTTCGTGGATACGGACAGAAAGACCCTAAGCATGAGTATAAACGTGAAGGTTTCGAACTCTTTCGGGAAATGCTTGAGCGCATAAAAGAGAATACTGTGAAAGCTCTTTGCCATCTTCGAATTGAAGCCGAAGTTCGTGATGAAGAGTTTCAGCATAAAGATCAGAAGGGGCTTGAGTATTCCGATAAAGAAGAAGGCGAACCAAAGAAAAAACAGCCGGTGCGACGATCCGAACCCAAGGTTGGTAGAAATGAAAATTGCCCTTGTGGAAGCGGAAAGAAATATAAGAAGTGTTGCGGTAAATAGTTGCTTTTAGATTAGTAGACTAAAACCCCTGACGGCTTCTGCTGTCAGGGGTTTTTTTATAACATTAAAATTATGTTCAGGTGGGAATAACGATGCTTGCAGTATTTTTTCAAACATATTTAAAATTGTTTTTTATCCTAACCCCGTTTTTTGCTATATCTGCATTTTTATCTCTGACGCAGGATCTGAGTCCTGCGGAACGGAAAAAAACAGCTGTAAAGGTTACACTGGCGGTAATAATAAGCTCTCTCGTTGTTTATCTCTATGGACGTTATATTTTTGAATTGTTCGGCATCACTCTTGATGCTTTCAGAATTGGAGCAGGCGCGATCCTCTTTCTGTCTGCAATGAACATGGTCGGCGGTGGCGGGAAAAAATTTGAAGCCGGCAATGATGATGATGATATTGCAGTTGTTCCTTTAGCTATTCCTATTGTAGTAGGTCCGGGGACCATTGGCGCTCTTCTCGTAATGGGGTCAACTGTTCAAGGTCTGAAAGATCAGGCTTTAGCTTGCGCAGCTCTCCTAAGCGCGGTATTAACAGTCGGTGTTCTTTTGTTTGTATCTTCGGGTCTTAAGCGTTTACTTGGTAAGCGCGGACTGAATATTTTAAGCAGACTGACCGGACTGTTAGTCGCCTCTATTGCAGCTCAGATATTTTTCACTGGACTGCGAAATTTTATGCTGAATTAAGTTACCGCTTATTCAAAGGAGGAATTTTAGATGGACAGCAGCAAGACTCTTACAGAGAGATTTTTGGTGGCTCTTTTTAGACGGGGACAAGCTCCTTACCTTCCTATTTCGTACCTTAAGGAGCAGGGAGATAAAGTGCTCAGCAAAGGTGAAACTGATAAGCTTCTCACTATGCTGACAGAAATGGTTAAGCAGGGTTCTCTTGAATTGAAAGACGGAGAATATAAACTTCTCAATGATCCTTTTGCGTAGCATCCGAAGTCTGGATTCAGTATATATTTTGTTGTAATTATTTTAGAAGTCTTGGAAAAGTTGTGAGCCGTTGAAGTTTTCTTCAGCGGCTTTTTCTTTGATGAAATTAGTCGACAGGGATAAAGGAACAGAAAAGGTTCATATTTTCTGCAACTTCTAGAATAGCAACACTCGGCGGCTTGTTATCGCGAGGTGAGGTAAGGCTCCCGGGGTTCAGCATTTGAATGCCATTAACAACCGACCAGTCTTGAATGTGAGTATGTCCGTAGCAGAGAAGGTCAAAATCAGGACTGAAGGAATTAGCTACATTCCTCGATACTTGAGAGCGGTTTCCCCATCCGTGAGCAATTCCGATCCTGAGTCCTTGGAAAGAAAGTGATTCTAGTGGGCGCAGTTGGTCCGAGAGCTTCCAGTCGTCACAGTTACCCAGCGCGGCATAGAAATTGGGATGCTGGCAGAAGAATTGCCAGACTGAAAAAGAAACTAAATCACCGCAATGAATGAGCAGATCTGCATCTGCCAGATGTTCATTAAAAATCTCCGTGAGTCTGGAATCAGGCTCACGGAGATGTGTATCAGAGATAACAGCTATTTTCACGTCTGTTTAGTTCGTCGGCTGAGTTTCCGCATTAGGGTCGGTCACAATGCTTGAAGTCGGAGCAGGACGTCCGCGTTTAGCGTCATTAACTTGCTTTGTTCTATACTGCAAATATGCGTTTCTTAGAGCAAGGTAAGGATCAATCGCACCCTCTTTAAGGGATTCATATTCACCAAGGTGGAATGAAAGCTTGTTGATCTGGTTGTAAGCTCCGGCTGAAACGGAATAGTACCAAGGAATACCGAACCACCAGAAAGGATTGAGCACGAATGTATCAATTCCAAGTCCGACAGCATCACGCACTGTAGATGGTCCAAGAACCGGAATAACAAAGTAAGGGCCATTCGAAATTCCCCATACTCCGAAAGTCTGTCCCATGTCTTCATTACCTAAGTAGAGAGGCATGGTAGACTGCTGTGATCCTGCAACATTACCGAGACCACCCATACCGATTACGGTATTGGCTACGAATTTAGATGTTTCAGCGCCGGCAGTGAAAAATTTGGCTTGAAGCAGACAGCTTGTTACGCGAACTGGGTAAAGTAGGTTCTGGAAAAAGTTGTTTATCCATGTTCTCGGGCGAAGAGGCATGACATACATGTACCCTTGCGTTACGGGTTTAGTGATTTTAAAGTACATAAAATCATTAAACGTAAACATTGCCCGGTTGTAGCCTTCCCATGGGTCAGAAGCACCTGTTTGCTGCTGTGTTTTCGCATCGCCCCAGATGTCGTCATCGAAATCGTCATCGGTTGGAGCTGATCCGTTCTCTTTCTCTACTGCGCCGATAATCCCGGAGCCGACTTGCGCGACAAGTATAGGGTCATCACTTTCTGCGGATCTTACCTGTGAGGGAAAGGTCAGCAGGATGAAGGTCAGCACTAAAAAGGCTAGAAGCGCATTTGAAGCTGAATTTTTTAAGGTCATGGGCTTTTTCATTATTGATTGAAGTCCGTTTATTTTTTTTCTTGTTGGTCTTTTAATTCATGGCACTTCTGTTCGAGGCGCGTAAACAGTTCTTTTTTGCTTGTTTCGAATTTATCATTCGAACTTGTGTCAAGTATTCCAGCAAATTGGGATCTGTAATTGTTGACTAGACTGATTCCTTCGATTTTTACATCATAAACATTCCAAGCATTATCGATTAATTTGAGACGATAAATGACAGGTATGGCTTCTTTGTTTGTAAGCAATCTAGTGTCTACTTGAGCGTATTTTGCCTTTATTATAGTCTCTTTGTCAAATGAGACTTTTTCATTGGTATAATCTTCGATTCTACCGAGATAGGTTTCTTCAAGCAATTGAGTGAAAAGAGAAATAAACCTGTCTTGTTCTTCGGAGGAAAACTTAAGCCATGGCCTGCCTATTGTCCTTTTTGACAGCTCGCGAAAATTGAAAAAGCTTTTGACTGCTTCACGTACTTTCGCATTCATTTCATCCTGCTTATCAACAACACCTTTATATTGAGGGTCATTAAGGACATTAATAACGCTTTGTACGCCGGAACGCAGCCGTTCCAGTGGTGAATTTGCGGTTGCGGCGAAACATGCGAGTGACGCAAGGCTCAAAAGCAGGAGGAAAATGGATATGGTTGTGATTCTTTTCATATATATATTCGGGTATGAGTTCTTGTGATGTTTATTTTATTAGACCTTGCCAAAAACATATTTACTTATCAAGTCTTCAATATCGATCGCCGATTCTGTCTCGATAATCGTTCCACCAGGTTCAATGGGGTCTCCGACACCGCCGAGGGCTATTTTTACATACTTATCGCCTATCAACCCGCTGGTTTTTATAGATGCAATTGCATCGTCCGTAAGCTCGATCTTATTTTCAAGACTGAGTCCCACAATCGCTTTTTGAGTTTCAAGGTTTAAGGAAATATTGTCGACAAAGCCTACTGGAACTCCCATTATTTCAACAGGAGCATTTATCCTGAGACCGGATATATCGTTAAAACTGGCACTCACGTGATAGTGGCTGTCTGATAAAATGCGCACGTCTCCAAGTTTAACACTCATATAGACTATCAGCAGCAGTCCAATGAGTACGAAGAGTCCAACAGTTGTTTCTTTAGAGTATTTTTTCATGACTGAATCCATATTATTATCAATTATTATCCTGATCACCAAGATATCTGGTGCAGTCCATTTTCATCACTGAAGGGTCGAGAGGGGGCATTGTTAGTCTTGGTGCTTCCCTTTTTTGCCCTTGTCTATCAAGGAACTGTCGTAAATAGGGGTTTTCCGTTGCTAAAAGAGATTCCTTGCTTCCTTCGAAAAGAGCCTTGCCTTCACCGAGAACAAGAATGTGGTCTGCAATTGTTTTCATGCTTGCAAGGTCGTGACTGACAACAACGATTGTCATATCAAAGCTTTCTTTAAGCTCCAGAAGCAGTTCATCCAGTTCCGCAGAATTTATAGGATCAAGGCCTGATGTAGGCTCATCACAGAAAAGAATGTCAGGGTCCATAACCATGGCCCTTGCAAGTCCTGCTCTTTTTCTCATTCCACCTGAAAGTTCATTTGGAAAATAGTCAATGAAAGGTTCAAGTCCGACAAGATTAAGTTTCGCTTTAACAACTTTAGAAATTTCAGAGGACTTAAGTCGCGTATGTTCTCTGAGCGGAAGAGCCACGTTATCAAATAAATTTAAAGAACCAAGAAGAGCACCATCTTGAAAAAGTACGCCTATGCGTTGTTTTAGACACCTGAAAGCCTTTCTTTTTAATGTTAAAATATTGTGTTTGCCAAGAAAAACTGCTCCTCCGAGAGGTGTGTTCAGTCTAAGTATATTTTTTAGCAACGTTGATTTTCCGCATCCTGATCCACCGAGGATTACGGTAACACCGCCACCGGGCAAAGTTGCATTAATGTTATTAACCACAGGCGTTCCATCATATCCGATGGTCAGGTTTTCAATGCGTATATCAGGTGCTGAGTTTTTCATGAAGAGTAATTAAAAAAGTAAGGAGGTCAAAATGTAGTCAGACACAAGCACCATTACGCAGGACATTACAACCGCTGTGGTTGTTGCCTGGCTGACTCCTTCGGGTCCTTTTCCATCTTTCCGGAAATGGGTGAAGTATCCTTGAAAGCAGCAGACAGTACAGACGAGAACAGCAAAAACAAGAGATTTAGCAAATCCGGCAGAAATATCTTCCCAGCTAAGCGAGGTGTAAACTCTATGAAAATAAACGCCTGAGTTGCCGCCAAGCAGGGCAACTCCGGTTATATAACCGCCTACAATCCCGATGAGATCAAAAAGAGCAGTTAAAATCGGGAAAGAAATAAGTGAAGCGATCAGTTTCGGACTTACCAGATAGTTGATGGGGTTGATGTCCATCAGTTCAAGCGCATCAATCTGTTCGGATATGCGCATCACCCCGATTTCAGCTGTCATTGATGAGCCGGCGCGTCCTGTGAGCATTATTGCCGTCAGGACTGGTCCTAACTCGCGGACTAGAGAAAGAGCTACCGCAGCTCCCAGAAAGCCTTCAGACCCGAACTTAGAAAGAGCATAGTATGTCTGAAGACCTATAACCATCCCCGTAAACACTCCGATTAAGGAGATAACGGTTATAGATCTGACTCCAATAAAATAAAGCTCTTTAATAATTTTCGGGAAAATGGACAACGAACTGAAAACATGCAGAATCGCCTCGAAAAGGAAGATGCACATTGCACCGGCTTCTCCGAGGATATTAAGGCTGATCCTTCCCACTAGTGCGAAGGGCTGTATAATCTGTTTGTCTGAGGCAAAATGCGGCATTTGTGTCTATATTTTTGTTTGTTTATATATTCTTATTGAATGAAGTCGTGTTAATCATGATTTTACATCAAATCCTTTCAGAGCAAGCTCTAGTCTTAGCATAATGATCTGGAAAATAAAAGTAGCTGTAGGCAGGAAAGCCTTAATTTTTATAAGCATAGTTTAAATATAGTTAGGAGAAAAAACAGCGCGTCAAGAAGTGGAAGGAATAATCAACTATTCCTCGTCGTCCGGACCGCTTTTATTTTCCCACCAACTCGGGGGCGGTCCTAGATACCACCATTCTTTATGATCAGTCTTAGAAATGGTTTCAGCAAGTTTTTTACCTTGTTCAGTGCGCAACCGTTTAAGGGCGGAATCCATCCATGTGGCCGCGTATGGATTCCCCATATCGTGTTCTTCTTTGAGATTTAAAATAAAATCTATCTGATCAGCATCCTGAGCAAGTAGTGATTCAATTGATTCACATTTTTCAAGTTCTTCCCAGTGTGGATAAATTTTATCCTCAAGGCCTGTTCCTTCGAGGGTATGACGCAGGGCTTTATCACGATAGCTTCTGTTGTATATCCGGTTGACGTAGTTGAAGTCTCCGGTGCGGGCTTCATGCAGATCGTGGAAAAGACACATGAAAACAGTGCGGGCCATGTCCGCCTCAGCCATATCTGCAAGGACATATCCAAGAACGGCAACTCTGTATGAATGATCCGCAACAGATTCAGAGCCTGATCCTAGAAACTGGTAGCCTGTGCGCGGAGTTTTTCTAAGCATGCCGACTTCAAAAAGAAAGTCGGCCAGTCGTGTCATTTTGTCGCGACTTTTAATATTTTTCATAATAGTAATTCTCAGTAAAAACGTCAGCCTGTGTTTGACAGGCTGACGTAAAATTAAAAAATAGATTAGGAACGATAGTCGGCATTAATGCTGATATATTCGTTGGTGAGATCGGACGCCATAAGCCGGGCTGTTCCGTCTCCGTCACCTAAATCTATGATGATTTCTATGTCCTGTTTGCGCATGATCGGGTCAAGCAGGGCGTCCAAGTCGCCTTCGACCGGTTTGCCTTCCTTGAAAACGGTGATCTTACCGAAACGAAGAGTTAACATGTTTGGATTAAATTCTGCTCCGCTTCGTCCGGCCGCTGCGACGATGCGGCCCCAGTTAGGATCTTCACCGAACAGAGCTGTCTTTACCAATGGAGAGTTGCCTATTGCGCGCGCAATAAGTTTTGCATCGTCATCACTGCGGGCGCCGGAAACTTTTATAGACATGACTTTTGTTCCGCCTTCAGCGTCCTGAACAATCATGTAAGATAACGACTGACATACATCGAGCAGTGCTGCTTCAAGCGCATCCTGTGTTTCAGGTGAATCAGCTTTATAGTTTGAAGCTCCGTTTGCAAAAGCCATAACTGAATCGTTGGTACTTGTGTCACCGTCAACGGTGATGCAATTGAAAGATTTATCAATGCAGCGTTTGAGGGCTTCCTGCCACCAGACAGGATCTACTTCGGCATCGCAGATAATAAATCCGAGCATGGTTGCCATGTCCGGGCAGATCATGCCGGCGCCTTTACACATGCCCAGTATTTGAGCCGAACCATTTTCAGATTCTACTGAACCCCATGCAAGTTTGGGGAATTTGTCAGTTGTCATGATGGCTTTAGCGGCCTGCACAGGATTGGATTCACCCAGAGTTTCAACAAGACGAGGCGCGGCGAGTTCCCATTTATCCATATCAAAACGCGGTCCGATAACACCAGTTGATGCAGGGAGCAGGTCGGAGGATTTGAGGTTCAGACCTTTGGCAACAAGTTCAAGTGTCTTTTTGCAATCGGTAATTCCTTCCGCTCCGGTGCAGGCATTAGCCTGTCCCGCATTGATTAATGCTCCACGAACATAAGGTGAATTACTAAGCGTCTCTTTACAAACCGTTACGGGAGCAGCCTGAAATTTGTTTTTTGTAAATACACCTGCTCCGGCGGCGGGAGTTTCGCTGAGGATCAGGGTTAAATCATTTCTATTAATATACTTGAAACCTGCGTTAATGCAGGAAAATTTGAATCCTTTAGGAATGGACAGCATATGTGCATCTCCAGTTTGTTTTGTTCGCTTGCTTGAAAAAGTATAAGTTTGAAGGTCTTAGTTACGCTTTTGGCGACTCATCTGCAAGAGTGTTGCTGCTCAAAAAAAAGAGTCTGTTCCCGTAAGAACAGACTCTTTAACTAATCGTTAACTAGAGATTAATTATTAAGAATGTCCGGGCGGACAACTTCGACTTTTGCTTTGGATCGCAATTCTGTCATAAATGAATTAATCATTTCATTAGCCTGCTGGCGTTCGAGGCTTGTGAGGATAGCTTGCTTCTGGCTTTCCCATGTTTCTTCACTTGGAGGAATGGTTTCATCAAGTCTTGCGACAATATAGCCTCCGGGAAGTTCAAAAGCTTGCTTCAGCCAAGTGTTTTTGGTTGACGCAAAGGCAGCTTCAGTCAGCTTAGGATTCATACCAAGACCGGGAATAAAACCGTCTCTACCGAAAGGCTCAGAGGTTTTGAGGTCTTTTTTGATTGATTTAAGTTCCTGCTCAGCTGTTTCCGGAGTGGAAAGCTTGCCCATGATAACAGTTGCTTTAATTTTTGCCATCTCCATTGCCTGCTGTTGAGCAAGAAAGTCATTGATGTCTTTCTTAACTTCTTCAAGCGGGTTGAGAGATGCCGGAATTTCTTCAACTTTCTGAGCTATGAGATATCCATTATCTACTGCAACAGGCATTTCAGTTGAACTTCCTTTAGGAAGACCTATAATTGTTTTTGCTGCGTCTTCAGTCATGCCGAACGCACGGGTGAGGTTCTCAAGGGTTGCTTTTTCACTTTTCTGAATTGCAACTCCAAGTTCTTCGCCGACGGCGTCAAGTTTCATGCCTGAAGCGAGGAGGTCGATTGCATGGTCAAGCTTTGAGCTGATTGAATCAGCAGCTTTTTCTTGAGCAATTGTGTTTCTAATTTCAGTTTCAACCTGATCGAAAGCTTTCTGTCCAGATTCGCGGGTGTCGTCGACTTTTATTATGTGGAAGCCGAAGCGTGTGCGGACAGGTTCACTGATTTGACCTTTTTTAAGTTTGAAAGCTGCATCTTCGAAAGGTTTAACCATTGCACCGCGGCTGAACCATCCGAGTTCTCCGCCTTTTGTTTTGCTTGGGCCTTCGGAATATTTTTCTGCAAGCTTGGCAAAGTCTCCGCCAGCTTTTATTTTTGCTAGAATTTTCTGAATTTTATTTTCTGCTTTTTTAATGTCGGCAGAACTGGCATTTTCATCGACAAGCAGAAGAATGTGACGGGCTTTAATCTGTTCATCCTGCTCAAAATGATCTTTGTTTGCTGCATAGTAACTGCTCAGCTCTTCAGGGCTTACATCTTCATAGACAGACAATTCTTCAGGAGTGAAGGAAATATATTCAATTTTACTGCGAGTTGGGACAGTAAAGCTGTTGGGGTTAGCCTTGTAGTATGCTTCAATTGCAGAGTCTTCGATTTTTGCTTTGTCAAGAAAGTCAGCACCGGAAACATAATAGTAATCGATCTGAGATCTTTCGCCTGCCCAGTTGAAGAGCGCGCGAGCTTGAGCTTCGGTAGGGACAGCTGGAATTGCTACATATTCCTGAATCTTCTGAATAAGATTGCTGTTACGCATATCGTTTTCAAAAGTTGAGGCAGACATTTGTCTACCCTGTAGGTAGTTTTGGTAACGTGATTTATCAAACTTACCATCGGCAGTTGTAAAAGCGGGTATTTTGCTGATCTCGTAATAGAGTTCGCTGTTTGAAATGGAAATTCCAAGACGTCTAGCTTCAGCTTCAAGAATTTTTGAATTAATAATTTGATTCAGGATCGCTTTTTTAAATTCAGGAGACTGGAGCTGATCAGGATCAATATTAGGGTCTTGTTCTCTGAGAATCTCAGCAGTCTGGCGATAGATTTCAACGAATTCCTGCGTGGGGATCGGTTCGTCATTTACGTAAGCGATGACAGGATCAGTGTTGCCGTCAAAACCGCTCATGCCGAAGGCAAAAATGAAAACCAGAATGATGATACCGAATAAAACTTTAATGCCCCAGCCTTGGGCATTTTGGCGCATAATGTCCAGCATGACGTCTCCGTACTCCAGTTAGCAGTTCGTACTGCTTTAAATGTTGGTATACATGTAAGACACAGCAATCAAATAGTCTTTGATCGCTGTGTCATTCTCATTTATTATTTTTTGCCTACGTAATTAAGCAGGCCGCCGGCTAAGATTATAGCCAGTTCTTTTTCCGAAAGATCGTTCTCGACTTTGATCTTGATACCGTCTGCAGTGGTCATTTCGGTCACTCCGCCCGGGGTCAAGGATGTAGTTTCGAGGGATAGACCGCTTCCTTCGGATAGTTTGTCGTAATCGCTCTTGTTAGATAGTACAAGGGGTAGAATGCCGAAATTGATAAGATTTGCTCTATGGATGCGTGCAAGGGACTTAACAATGACAGCCACAACACCAAGGTGACGTGGCCCCAGAGCAGCGTGTTCGCGGCTTGAGCCTTGTCCGTAGTTTTCTCCGCCGAGGATTATTCCGTTGTCAGAATTTTTCATCCTGCTGACGAAGTTTTCGTCAACGCGGCTGAAAATGTATTCGCTGATGGCAGGAATGTTTGAACGCAGAGCTGTGATCTGTGCTCCGGCAGGGAGAATATGGTCAGTTGTGATGTCGTCACCGACTTTTAGACGTACTTCAGAAGTGATTATTTCAGGTAACGCTGAAAATGATTCAAGAGGTATAATATTAGGACCGCGAATGATCTCTACATTCTCATCGTTTTCAGGAGGGAAGATGAAAAGGTGGCGAATAGAAGGAATCTCAGCAGGAAATTCGATCTTTTCCGGTGGAGTTCCCCATGTTGCAGGGTCTGTGAATTCGCCTGCAAGAGCCAGTTTGGCTGCGGTCTGAGGAGACGCAAGGTAAACCTTGGCATCCTGAGTTCCGCTGCGACCTTCAAAGTTGCGGTTGAAAGTCCTTACGCTGACTCCGGCGGAGACAGGAGACCCGCCCATGCCTATACAGGGACCGCAAGTACATTCAAGAAGTCTTGCTCCTGAATCAAGTAAAGGCCCGATAAGTCCTTCGGACGCGAGCATTTTTAACACTTGCTTCGAGCCGGGGGAGATCATCAGATCAACACCCTGAGGAAGCTGGTTGTCTTTTAGAATCAGTACTGTTGTCTTGAGGTCTGAATATGAAGAGTTGGTACAGGAACCGATTGCAGACTGGCTGACTTTAAGACCGGCAAGAGATTTAACACTTACTACGCGGTCTGGCATATGAGGCTGCGCTACTAACGGTTCAAGTTCGGAAAGGTTGATTACAACGGTATCAGAATATGTTGCATCTTCATCCGCGATAAGCTCGCTGAAATCTTCTTCGCGGCCCATGGCTTTGAGGAATTCTTTTGTCTGTTTATCACTTGGGAAAAGGGAAGTTGTTGCTCCGAGTTCTGCGCCCATGTTAGTTATAACCGCGCGTTCAGGAACTGTCAGAGTTTCAACACCTTTGCCACCGAATTCAAAGACTTTTCCTACGCCTCCTTTGACTGTGAGCAGTCCAAGGAGGTGGAGGATGATATCTTTAGCGGTGGCCCAGCCGGTCAGCTTTCCGGTCAGTTCGACCTTAACAACTTTAGGCATGGGGATAGAGTAAGGCTGGCCTGCCATAGCAAGAGCTACGGATAACCCGCCTGCGCCCATAGCCAGAGAACCGAGTCCGCCGGCAGTGGGGGTGTGGCTGTCAGAACCGATCAGAGTTGCACCCGGTTTAGCAAAATTCTCGAGGTGCAGCTGGTGGCAGATGCCTGTTCCTGCTGGCGAGAAAACTACTCCGTATTTGGCAGCTACTGTTCTGAGATACTGATGGTCATCAGGGTTGCGGAACCCCATCTGTAAGGTGTTGTGGTCAACATAACTCACAGAAAGTTCAGTCTGTACTTTGGCAATACCCATGGCTTCAAATTGTAGATACGCCATGGTTCCGGTGGCATCCTGAGTCAATGTCTGGTCGATTTTAAGGCCTATTTCAGAGCCTGATTCCATTTTCCCATTTATAAGATGGCTGGAAATAATTTTTTCAGTAATATTAAAACCCATGATGCCTCCAAAGTTGCTTATGCGCTATTCTAATTTAAGAATAAACAGACCTGTTCAATATGATTTAGGATTAATACTCGGTCATTCCGAGTTTGATCCGATTAATTTTTTTTCTGCGAGAGTCTATTTCGACTTCGAGACGAAGTTTGTCTCTTTGACTCTCAAATATTTCTTGTGCGAAATAAATACCCTTAATAGGGTCTTCGCTTTTGAGAAGTTCCTGAATTCTATTTATGCATGCTTCAAGTTCATTTTTAAAAGACTCAATAGCTTCTTCTATTTCAGGAATACTAATCAATTTTGATTCTTCTTCTGTTTGATTTTGCGTCATCGTTCAGCTCCTTCACTTCGGGGTCTTTCAATCCGTCAATTTCAGGAAGACTATTGTAAAGAGTCCAGTAACGAGGCCACAGTTCGGTGATATCTCCGGGGTTCAATAAGGAAAGTCCCGGGCGAATCCAGGCCATCAGTCCCAGAGCTATTCCGAAATAAGGAGTCGGAGCAGTCCAAGCATCTTCCCATTCCAATCTGCCGGGAGTAATCTGAACTCCGTCTTCGGTGCGGGCGTATTGAAGTCCGAGGCGTTCGAGCAGTTCTATGCCCTGTTCAAACAATGTCACGTCTTTAATTCCCTGAAGTGAACACTGAGTTCCGGAGTTAACAGCAAGTGCAATTCCGATTGGGAAAAGTTTTGATGCTTCTCCGAAGTCAATATTTACCGACTGTGGCTGTTCGCCTTTGGTGGAACTGATTTCAGTATCGGAAACCTTTACAACCAAGCCTCCTAAAGTAAGAGCTTTAAGAGCATCTTTCGCTTTAGGTGAATTTTTCGGCCATGTTCCTTTGATAGTTACATTCCCGCCGGCAAAAGCGGGGATTGAAAGTAGAGCTGCACTCAGTTCCGGGTCCAGAGCAATGTTTGGCTGCTCAGGGAAAGAAAAGGAGTTGCTGAAAGGAACTGTACATTCTGTTTCAGTAAGAACAGCTTTGATACCGCAAGTATTAAGAACTTCGACTGCATCACGTATTTCAGAGATTCCAGCCCAGTTTTTGTCGAATTTGAGGTTCATACCTTGTGGATATGTCCATCCTGCAAGAGTAAGCGCTGCCGCAAATTTGGGTGGGGTCTCTTCAGTCAATGTGAGAGAAGAAACCATATTTCCACCGCACTCAAGTCTGGCGGGCAGTCCATGGCTCTGAAGATCAAGAGTGTTGAGGCGGGCTCCAAGTGGTGACAGCAATGATGTCAACTGTCTGGAGTCATACTGTTTAAGAATGGGACCGCCTGCAATTTTAAACTTGCCGGGAGATTTCAGCCCGAAAGCAAGAATAAGATACAAGGTCATTTCGTCATCGCCTGCGAAGACAAGTTTATCTTCGAAGAAAACTCCTTCGCCAGAGCGGGATTCGATAGTATCATTTTCCCATGAAATGTGAGCTCCAGCCTGATTGAAAGCTTTAGCAAGCTCCGTCAATTGATCATTAACAGACAAGGGAGACATTTTGGCGTCAGCTGAACACATCGCAGCAAGGGCAATCCATAGCTGTGACTGGAAAAGAGAGCATGGGCCGTCAATGGTGACTTTTACAGGTCTTCTTGGCGGTGATAGCGAATAAGAAGGCAGATTGCGGTTTTCAGGTTTGGCTACACAAGTATATGCGAGAGTGTTGAGTTGTTCGAAAACTCTGCGCGCAGCCTTGAGATTAAATTTTTCATCTGCGGACTTTGTTGTCCAGATTTCAAATATACGTCTTTCCATATCCGGGTCAGCGAGAGGCAGACCTTTCAATTTACGTTTAGAGGCCGCTTTACCCATAAGGGTGTTTCTGCGTGAAATCATTGAAATTAGACGTTCGTCAAGGTCTCTAATTTCATGGAGGAGAGACGGTTTGCGCGGAGCATCGCCACCGGATCTACCGGGTCTATCGGATCTATCGGATCGACCAGGTCTATCGGATCTATCGGGGCTATCAAATTTTTTGTAATTGGGCATTTTTTGTTCCTGATGAGTGATATAGGGAAGAACGCCTTTCTAGCCTGAAACTCGCCGATGAGCAAGCCCCAAAGATATGACAATATATGCTGTATTTATATAGTTGAAAATACAGCAAAAGAAAAGGGAGGAAGCGGTAACCGCCTCCTCCCTATAAAAGCAAGTAGTGGTACTACTTTAATTACATTGCGTCGCCGGAAGCTGCGCCCTGCATTTTGACTTCAACTTTTTCAGTGAGGCCTTCGTAGTAAGCACGGAGAATAACGAGAACTTCTTCGCGACCGAAGTGATCAACAACTTCTGCGCCGTCGGAGAGAGCTTTACGGAGTTTAGTTCCGGAAAGGATTACGCGTTCTTCTTTGTTATGTGGGCATGTGCGGAGAGAAGCCATGCCGTCACATTTGTAACAGTAGAAAGTCCAGTCGATTTTCATTGGCTGACAAAGAAGTGCTTTGCCTGGTTCTGGGCATGCTTCGGTTGCATAAGGAATTTTGTCGAAAATTTCCTGAGCTTCGAACAGGCCGTAGAAGTCACCAACACCAGCGTGGTCACGACCTATCAACATTCTGTTAACGCCGTAGTTCTGACGGAAAGTTGCGTGGAGCAGACCTTCACGAGGACCAGCGTAACGCATATCAAGAGGGTAACCAGCCTGAATAACGTTGTCTTTAACAAAGTATTTTTCAACGAGAGTGTCGATTGCTTTAACACGAACGTCAGCAGGAATGTCTCCTGGTTTCAGGTTACCGATCAAAGAATGGATCAAGCAACCGTCGCAGACTTCAATAGAAATCTTTGCGAGGAATTCGTGTGAACGATGCATTGGGTTACGAAGCTGAAGTGCGGAAACGATGGACCAGCCTTTTTCTTCAAAAGCTGCACGAGTTTCTGCAGGACGGAGGTAAACGCCTTTGTACTGTTCAGGGTATTCGCCTTCGGAGAGAACTTTAACAGGACCAGCGATGTTGAATTTTTTCTGAGCCATAACCATCTTGACACCTGGGTGGTCTTCAAGAGCTATTTTCCAGAAAACGTCATCAGCAGATTCTTCGCCTTCGCCTTTGAATACTTTTTCACATTCCCATTTCTTATCTTCATCAGTCATTTCGTAGACTTCTTCGATCTTCATGGTAGCGTAAACTTCGCCTTTACGGACGAGAGCGATTTCTTCACCGACTTTAACGTCTTCGTCAACGTCAAGTGTTACAGGAACTGGCCAGAATGTGCCGTCTGCCATCAGAAAGCTTTCACAAACGCCTTTCCAATCAGCTTTTTTCATGAAGCCGTTCAGAGGGCTGAAACCACCACAACCCATCATGATAAGGTCACCCTTAGCACGTCCGGAAATTTCGATCTTTTTGAGACCTTCAGCTTTTTTCTGTTCTGCTGCGAGTTCTGCGCCTTCGAGAAGGCAACATACGAGACCTTTTCCACCGTGAGGGGCTACGAGCTTAGACATGTGTGTCTCCTTACTTGTAATTATTTTCAACACCTGGGCCTGTCCGCGGAACCATTAGAGGAATATATCTCCGCCTCTTAAATGAGGTCTGCTCTTCCATATTATAGAAGGCACGGTCCGCAGAACGAAATTTTAAAACAAGTATTATTAGTAGAGCTCATTCAGATACAAAGCGCATCGTTATTTGCTTTTTCATAATTCTTAAATGGACTTATGAATCCTTTGTGAAAGAAATGTCAAGGGCAAAATTAAAAGGAAAGCATTTTTTTCACAAAGTGTCTTTTGGTCTGACTGCAGTGTTGGAGTTAATCTGTTTTAATTTGAGTGTTTATGCGTCACGATGAAGGGGAGAATGGTCTTATTAAGTTGTTTGCTGCTTACCATCGATTGAGAACAGTATTGAATTAAATCTTCCAATTTAATTTTAACGATAGATTCAGGTGATGGCTCGCAGCCAAAACCGCTTCTAGTTTAGTATTTATATAGAATTATGTGTAATAAAGTCTAGATAAGGTCTGGGTAAAATCCAAATGATTTTATTTCAATTACGGGATGTTAGGTTAAAAGTTAACTTTATGTAACAAACTTAAAAAAAGGCTTGCAATGGAAGGCTGGAATGAACTAAAAGCTCTGAATAATAGAACACGCTTAAGCGCTTGTTTTGGTCTCATCTAAATTATCGTAGCGCTTTCCGCTTCTCCAAAATGTTGTTTTCTCTCGGGTTGCAACTGTTCGTTGAAATGAGCTTGTTCTAAATTTCACTTTCGTCTTGACACCTTTTGTCGGGCTTGATAGTCAATTGACCTCGAGCCTTGAACTTAAAGGCAAGAATATAAATGGTTAAGGATGTTGTCGGTGATTGATAACTTTAACTTTTAGGAGGACTAGGTATGCCGACCTTTGTCAATCCGGAAAAGTGTGATGGCTGCAAGGGTGGAGAAAAGACCGCCTGTATGTACATCTGCCCGAATGATCTCATGATATTGGACCCCGAAGAAATGCGGGCTTACAATCAGGAACCAGATGCATGTTGGGAATGTTACTCCTGCGTGAAAATTTGTCCTCAGGGCGCTATCGAAGCTCGTCCTTACGGCGACTTTGCACCTATGGGCGGAACTTCAATTCCTATGCGTTCAGCTGAAGACATTATGTGGACTGTTAAGTTCCGTAATGGTGATGTTAAACGTTTCAAGTTTCCTATCCGTACTACACCAGAAGGCTCTATTAAACCTTACGAAGGTAAACCAGAACCAGCTGACCTCGATAGCGAACTTCTTTTCACCGAAACTGAACTTGCTGTACCGCAGGTTGTTTCCGGAACTAAACTTGAAGTTGGCGATGCAGGTAAGACTTTAGTAATAAAGGATCTGCTTTAATCATTAATTCGTTGTTCGCAACATTTTGATTAAATCTAAGAAATTTGTAACCTACCAAGGAGGACACATGCCTCTGCTCCCTACTAAAGAAGCTGCCAAGGGCGTTGCGCTTGCAGAACCAGAGCTTATAGAAAAAGACGTTGATCTTCTTCTCGTCGGTGGTGGTATGGGTAACTGCGGTGTTGCTTACGAAGCATGCCGTTGGATCCAGAAAGTTGGTGGAGATCTCTCCATCATGCTTCTCGACAAAGCCGCTATGGAACGTTCCGGTGCTATCGCACAGGGTCTTTCCGCTATTAATACATATCTCGGTGAAAACAATGCTGACGATTACGTCCGCATGGTTCGTACTGACCTCATGGGCATCGTCCGTGAAGACCTTATCTTTGACTTAGGTCGTCACGTTGATGATTCCGTTCATCTTTTTGAAGAGTGGGGCCTTCCTTGCTGGATCAAAAAAGATGGTAAAAACCTCGACGGTGCTCAGGCAAAGGCTGCTGGCCTCTCCCTGCGCAACGGCGACGCTTGCGTTCGTTCCGGACGTTGGCAGATGATGATCAACGGTGAATCCTACAAGTGTATCGTTGCTGAAGCAGCCAAATTGGCTCTCGGCGAAGATGGCTACATGGAACGTATCTTCATCGTAAAAATGCTCCTCGACGCTAATGAGCCAAACCGCATCGCTGGTGCTGTTGGTTTCTCCACTCGTGAGAACAAAGTATACGTATTCAAGTGCAACGCAGCTGTAGTAGCTTGTGGTGGTGCTGTAAACGTTTACCGTCCTCGTTCCACTGGTGAAGGTATGGGTCGTGCATGGTATCCAGTATGGAACGCAGGTTCCACTTATACTATGTGTGCTCAGGTTGGCGCTGAAATGACCATGATGGAAAACCGCTTCGTACCTGCTCGTTTTAAAGACGGTTACGGACCTGTTGGTGCATGGTTCTTGCTTTTCAAAGCTAAAGCAACCAACTATAAAGGTGAAGACTATTGCGAAACAAACCGCGCAATGCTCAAACCTTATGAAGATCGTGGATACGCTAAAGGACATGTAATTCCTACTTGTCTCCGTAACCACATGATGCTTCGTGAAATGCGCGAAGGTCGCGGTCCAATTTACATGGATACCGCTACTGCGCTTCAGAACACTTTCAAAGAACTCTCTCCCGCTGAGCAGAAGCACCTTGAGTCTGAAGCTTGGGAAGATTTCCTTGATATGTGTGTTGGCCAGGCCAACCTCTGGGCATGTATGAATATCAAACCAGAAGAATCTGGTTCTGAAATCATGCCTACTGAACCATACCTTCTCGGATCTCACTCCGGTTGTTGTGGTATCTGGACTTCCGGTCCTGATGAAGACTGGGTTCCTGAAGATTACAAAGTGAAAGCTGATAACGGTAAAGTCTACAACCGTATGACTACTGTTAACGGTCTCTTCACTTGTGCTGATGGTGTCGGTGCTTCCGGCCATAAGTTCTCTTCCGGTTCACATGCTGAAGGCCGTATCGTTGGTAAGCAGATGGTTCGTTGGTGTGTAGATCACAAAGACTTCAAACCAACAATCAAAGAAAATATTGCTGACCTCGCTAAAGAATTGTACCAGCCTTGGTATACTTACGAAGCAGGCAAATCTATTTCTACTTGCCCAATTGTCAACCCTAATTATATCACTCCTAAGAACTTCATGATGCGCCTCGTAAAGTGCACCGATGAGTACGGTGGTGGTTGTGGAACAATGTACGTCACTTCCGGCGCTCTTCTAACTACAGGTTTCAAGCTTCTTGGAATGCTGGAAGAAGATAGTCAGAAATTGGCTGCACGTGACCTCCACGAATTGATGCGTTGTTGGGAACAGTTCCACAGATTGTGGACTGTACGCCTGCACATGCAGCACATCAGCTTCCGTGAAGAATCCCGTTATCCTGGATTCTACTACCGCGGAGACTTCATGGGTCTTGATGACACCAACTGGAAATGTTTCGTAAACTCCAAATACGATGTTGAAAAAGGCGAAACCGTCGTTTTCAAGAAAACATACCACCAGATCATCCCTGTTTAATATAGGCATGAGACTACGCGGCTGCGGGCTTAACGGCCCGCAGCCGTTCTTATCTGGCGGGAGCGCTGAAATGGTCTGAATCCGAATTGCGACCAAAGCGGTCGGTGTCCGGATTTGGGCCATTTTATGGCTAAGGCCTCAAAGAGTTCAGGAGGATAGAGAATGTCAAAAAGCATACTTGTCGTTGGTGGCGGGTTCAGCGGAATAACTGCTGCACTCGAAGCCGCTGAAGTAGGCCATGAAGTCTTCATCGTAGAGAAGGCGCCATTCCTGGGTGGCCGAGTGATGCAGCTGAATAAGTATTTTCCAAAGCTGTGTCCCCCTTCCTGCGGTCTGGAGATTCAATTTCAGAGAATCAAAAACAATAAGAACGTAAAGTTCTTTACCTTGGCTGAAGTAGAATCCATCAGTGGTTCTAAAGGGGATTTTGAAGTCAAAATCCGCATCAAGCCTAGGTATGTCGGTCCCGGCAGTATTGATTTAAACGAAGTCATCGCAAAACTTTCCAATAACGTTACCGATGAATTCGAATTCAAACTCTGTGACCGTAAAGCCCTTTACATGGATGTTCCTTTTGCGTTCCCCGCAAGATACGTCCTTGAAAAGGAAAACTGTACTGATGCTGACCTCAAACTTCTCGAAGGAATCGATGCTATCGATCTCAAAGACGAAGAAAAGGTCATCACTCTCAATGTCGGTTCCATCGTTTATGCTACCGGTTGGAAGCCTTACGATGTAACTAAACTTTCAAATCTTGGTGCTGGAACTGTACAGAACTGCATTACTAATATGCAGATGGAACGTCTTGCAGCTCCCAGTGGTCCTACAAGCGGCATGATTGTCCGTCCTTCTGACGGTGCTCGGCCAAAAAATGTCGCGTTCGTACAATGTGCGGGTTCACGTGACGAAAATCATCTCAATTACTGTTCATACATTTGCTGCATGGCTTCTTTGAAGCAGGCCGCTTATGTTCGTGAGCAGTACCCTGATGCAAAGGTTACTGTTTATTACATCGACCTTCGTACTCCGGGCCGTTACGACAAATTTGCCAAACGTATTCTTTCTGATGACAAGATCAACGCCGTTAAAGGTAAGGTCGCTGAAGTTATCGAAGTTTCCGGTTCTGGCAATGTTCTCGTCACAGTTGAGGATGCTGAAACCGGTATTAAGGCGCAGAATGAGCATGATCTCATTGTCTTGGCTACCGGAATGCAGCCTAGTCTCGCAGGTGTTCCGGTTCCTTCCGGAGTGCAGGTTGATGATCAGGGCTTCATTATAGGCGGAGAAGAACAAGGCATTTTCGCCGCCGGGTGTGCAAGGCAACCTCTGGACGTCACAAAGACAGCCCAGTCTGGTACCGCCGCCGCTCTGAAAGCGATTCAAACGGTGATAGGGAGGTAAGTCGACATGCCCGAAAAAATCGGAGTTTATTTCGACCAAGCAAGCATTTCTCCTTACCTTATAGCTGAAGACCTTGCTGAAGTAGTCAGTAAGGTTTGCGCAAGCGAGTGTCCGGTGATCAAGTGTCACCCGAGACTAAACAGCGAAGAAGGAAGAAAGCTTATTCAGGAAGATATCGACGCTGGCATCGTCGATGCAGTCTGTATCTGCGGCACAAGCCCTCGCGTGGATTGGGACATTTTCAACTTTGATAACGTCATGGTTGAACGTGTTAATCTGCGTGAACAGTGCATCAAGGTTTTCAGGAACCCTGACGGCACATTGCCTGATCCAAACGGAGAAGTTCCTGAACTCCTCAAAATAATGGCAAATGAATATGTCAGAATGGGAATCACTAAACTAACCAAAGGTAACACCTCTGAAAATCAGATTATAGGTTCTACTAAGGTTGTTATGGTTCTTGGTGGTGGTTTTACCGGTCTTACCGCAGCTCTTTATGCAGCAAAGACCAACCACGACGTAATTCTGGTTGAGAAAGCTGATGCTCTTGGCGGTAAAGCTGCCACTATGTATAAGACTTTCCCACTTTCATATCCCTATCTCGAAGCTCATGAAACCGGAATTGAAGCTCTGATTGCTGAAGTTGAATCAAACTCCAGAATTAAAGTTCTCAAATCCGCACATCTTGATACTCTTGAAGGTGCTCCCGGTGATTATACAGCCAGCGTAACAGTTGGTTCCAGCAAAGAAGAACTGCCCGTTGGCGCACTTGTTCTTGCTACCGGTTGGGTTCCTCAGGATACTAAGTATGTTGAGCCTATGGGTTACGGTTCTTCCAAAGTTGTTACTGCTGCTGAATTTGAAGCAATGGTCAAAGCAGGAAAAATGGACGCATCGTCTGTTGCTTTTGTTCTTGATACACGCCTCAGTGAAGCAAAGTTTGCAGCAGAAGAAGATGCTTATGCTAATCGTTCTGACGAGCAGGTTGCTTCTGATGAAGCTGACGCAAAAGTAGCGGCTGATGCTGCAAAAGTAGAGGGTGAAGAAGACGCATTCGTTTACGAGGATATGGAATCCTATAAACATCTTCCTTACAGCGCAGAACTCAGCAGTCTTGTAGCTCTCAAGCAGGCCAACTACGTTCGTGAAATGAACTCAAACGGCATTGCATACATCATCTATGACCACATGATGGTTCCGGGTGTGAATGAGCGTTACTACCGTGCTGCCCAGGATGATCCGGGTATCATGCTGACCAAAGGTACTGTTACTTCCATTACGGAAGAGGGCAGTTCCATGGTTGTTGCTGCAAGCAATACTCTTCTCGGTGAAAATATTGAAATTCAGGCTGATCTGGTCGTTGTTCCTACAGGCATGGTTCCAACCACTGCTCACGATCCGACCATCAACCTCGTATATAGACAAGGACCTGCATTCCCCGATCTCCAGCAGTTCGCAGGATATGCAGACTCCAATTACATCTGTTTCCCTTATGAAACTCGCCGTACCGGTATTTATGCCGCCGGTTGTGTTCGTCAGCCCATGACAATGGGACTTGCAAGGGAAGATGCAGCCGGTGCTGTTCTCAAAGCTATTCAGTGTATCAACTCCGCCAATCATGGCGTAGCTGTTCATCCTCGCTCTGGTGACAATACCTATCCTGTATTCAACTTCATGCGTTGCACACAGTGTAAACGTTGCACAGAAGAATGTCCTTTCGGTGCACTTGATGATGATGAAAAAGGAACACCAAAGCCGAATCCGTCACGCTGCCGTCGCTGTGGTACCTGTATGGGGGCCTGCCCTGAGCGTGTAATCGGATTTGACAATTATAATATCGACATGATCGGCTCCATGATTAAGCAGGTTCAAGTTCCTGATGACATGGAAGAAGGTGGTCCTAGATTTATCGTGCTTGCTTGCGAAAACGATGCTTACCCTGCACTCGACATGGCTGCCATGCGAGGTAAAGGCTGGTCCCCTTATGTTCGTGTAATTCCTGTTCGCTGTCTCGGCTCTGTGAATACCATCTGGATTGCAGATGCTATGAGTAAGGGTATTGATGGAGTTCTGTTGCTCGGATGTAAGTACGGTGAAGATTATCAGTGCCACTTTGTGAAAGGTTCTGAACTGTGTAACCGCCGTATGGAAAACGTTGCTGATTCTCTCAAGAGACTTGGCGTCGAACCTGAACGTGTTGTCCAGTCCGAACTCGCCATTGACGAATACGACAAGGTTTCTGACCTTATCGATACCTTTGTTAATGACATGATCAAGATTGGTCCCAACCCGTTCAAGGGCTACTAGGAGGTAGACGCGATATGGAAAAAGATGTTCGCATCAAACCGGATCTGCAGTTTATCAAAGAGCTCCAGGAAGTCGGTGGAGACGCAGTCAAAAAGTGCTATCAGTGCGCAACTTGCAGTGTAGCCTGTCCTCTGTCGCCTGCTGACAACCCTTATCCGCGTAAGGAAATGGTCTGGGCTCAGTGGGGCCTTAAAGATAAACTTGTTAAAGATATCGATATATGGCTTTGCCATAATTGCGGAGCATGCTCCGACCTGTGTCCACGTGGCGCACGTCCAGCTGATTTGCTCGCAGCTATGCGTAATCTAGCCTATCAGAAGATAGCTACCCCAACCTTTATTGGTAAGTGGATGAGCTCTCCGAAACATCTGCCGAAGCTTATTGCTATCCCGGCAGCTATTTACATGGTGATTTGGTTCATCATGGCAGGAGTTCGTGGTTCCTTCTTCCCTCTTAAAGATGGAAAAGTCGTTTACGGGCATCTTTTCCCCGGCGATTTTACTATTGACCCGATCTTCATGATTGCTTTCGGTTTCATGGTTTGGACCTTCTATAAAGGAGTCAAAAACCTTATCGGATCATTCGCAGATCAACCAAAGGTCTTTGCTGTTGGTGATAAATCTGAAAGACCAAGTCTTTTGGTGTGCTTTGTGGATGTTTGCAGAAATGAACTTCTGACACATTCCAAATGGAAAGAATGCGGTGAATCCGATGAAGCTGATGAACAGAAGTTTAATGGACATAGATTCCTTATGCTCGCATTCATCTGCTTGATGGTAGTAACAGGCATAGTTGCTGTTACCCATTGGGGAGGAAAGGTTATACCGTTCCTTACCGCTATCGGTCATACTCCGATGCCTCTGTGGCACCCGGTTAAGATTCTTGCCAACATTGGCGCAGTAATGCTCGTTTATTCATTGTTGCTGCTTACCAAACGTCGCTTGAATCAGGATGATTCCTCGCATGTATCTACCTATTATGACTGGTACTTACTTGGACTTATCTGGACAATTGCAGGAACTGGTATCATGTGTGAATTGCTTCGCCTCTTCGGCATCGCGATTCTTGCATACCCCATGTACTATGTGCATCTTGTCGCCGTGTTTATGATGTTTGTCTATCTGCCGTGGTCCAAGCTTGGCCATCTGGTCTACAGGACTGCAGCTTTAACTTATGCAAAACACATCGGCCGTCTACCAATGCCGGTCCGTGAAGAAAAGACTTTTACTCTGTAATAGAGCAAGGAGGATTTAACCATGTCTGAAGCACGTAAAACTTTCCCCATGAGCACATTTGTAGCTTATGTTAAAGGTGGCGAAAGCAACAACTCCGTTCAGGAACTTCTGTCCTATATGACACAGAAGGATATTGACGCTGAATTCGAACCTTTTGCAGCAGCTCTTGCAAAAGCTTGGATTTATGAACAGCATCCCGAACTAGCTAAAATGAAAACCGGTCAAGTTGCAGGCCTTGGCGAGAACGTCTCTGTAGGCGCTCTTCCAAGTGACGTGATGGTACAGGTTGACAGCATTTTCACTAAACTTGCTGACTACCGTTCTACCGCTGTAGCACAGGCTGATATTATTAAAGATCTTGAAGTTAAGCTTGCAGCAGCAGAAGGAAAACTTAGTGTTTCCGATAAAGCTCTCGCTGAATTCAAAGGCAAATGTGAAGCTTTTGAAGCTTCCGGAAAAGGCGAAGGCGACAAAGTCATCGTTACTTCTCAGGCTAAAGTTGAAGAGTACATCGGCAAAGTTGATGAACTTCTCGCTTTGATCGAAGACGTTAAAAAGAACGGTGTTGTAACTGTTGCTGCCGGCGCACCTGCTGACGGCGCAGCTCCTGCAGCTGGAGGCTCTAATGCTCCTGAAACAGGTGGAGCTCCTGCTGATTCTTTCGGTTTCGGTAGTGACCCATTCGGTGACTCCTCTTGGTAGAGCTATCTACCCGTCTTTAGCCTTTTAGGTTGAAGTTTTTAAAAGCCCTGTCCGCATTAGCGGACAGGGCTTTTTTTTGCCGAATTATATATGGCAATAAGCTCAACAGCTCGTACTAATTTCATTCGAGACAGTTTGGTTCATTCTGTTCGAATATACATCAAATGGATAGAAAACAGAGCTGATTTTACTTAAGTAGATTGGTAGTAGAATAAAATATTTGTTTTACCTTGTTAAATAAACGTTTGATAAAGCAAAGGTGGATCATTTAATATAGAGTGATTCAAAAAAGTAGATTGTAAATGATATTTGAAAGAAAAGAGGAATGATGCTATAGAATTTCACTGGATTATCGAATGCATCCATCTTTATTTAATAATAAACTTGATTCGTTGATCGCTTTTGTACTCTGATGTATTAATATTCCTCGTTATTGTATAAAGTTAATGCAGTATTAATGTTTGATGAATCAATAGATATGCGAATAATTAATCATTAGAACGGGCTAGTACGGAATAAAAATCGTACAAGTACTTGATCCCGAGAACAATAAAGTGTATAGGTGTTACCAATATGGCAGAACTACATTTACACGACGTGAGCGTCCGTTTTGGCGGATTGCAGGCTTTGTCAGAGGTTAACTTCTCTCTTATGCCGGGGGAAATTGTAGGGCTTATCGGTCCCAACGGTGCAGGTAAAACAACTGTGTTTAATGTTATTACCGGAGTGTACAATGCTTCCGGTGGTGATGTTGTTTATGATGGTGGGAGTCTTCAAGGGCTCAAGCCGTATCAGGTTCTTGCAAAGGGCATCGCCCGTACTTTTCAGAATATTCGTCTTTTCCAGAATATGACAGCTCTTGAGAACGTAATGGTTGCTCAACATTCCCGCACTGGGTGCGGGGTGCTTGGCGCAATTTTTCGTACACCTCGTCAGAAGCGTGAAGAGCAAAGAATTAAAGAAAAGGCAATGGAAGAGTTACGGTTTGCCGAACTGGAGGACTTCGCTGATGAAGTCGCATCCAACCTTCCTTACGGTCATCAAAGGCGGCTTGAAATAGCACGCGCTTTGGCTTCAGAACCGAGTTCGGTTCTGCTTGATGAACCGGCGGCAGGACTCAACCCTGCTGAAAGTTCCGAGTTAATGGAAACCATTCGTAGAATCTCCGGTAGAGGGATAAACGTGTTGATGGTGGAGCATGACATGAAAGTTGTTATGGGAATCTGTCAGAGACTTGTTGTTCTTGATCACGGAGTAATGATTGCAAAGGGAAATCCTGAAGAAATTCAGAAAAATCCTGCTGTAATTGAGGCATATCTCGGTAATTAACCATATTTACTTTTGGGAGGCGCTTTTATGAAACGTTTATTTCTGACCGTTTTGCTGGCCGCGGCTGTAGTAATGCTCGGCTCCGGCATAGCATTCGCAAAAACACTCAAAATCGGCACAATGGGTCCTCTAACCGGCCCTTACGCAGCTGATGGTAATGATATTAAGAACGGTGTCTTAACTGCTGTTGAAGTTGTTAAAGCCAACGGTGGCATTGCCGGTTTTGACGAAATTGAAGTTCTTCCACAGGATACTGCATGCGAACCCCGTCAGGCAGTAGCCACAGCAAATAAACTGATCAACGAAGGCGTAAACGGCGTTGTCGGATCATATTGTTCGAGCGCAACTCTCCCCGCATCTGAAGTTCTTGATGAAGAAAGCATCATCATGATTACACCTGCTTCCACTAACGAAAAAGTTACTTCCCGCGGTCTTCCTTATATGTTCCGCATGTGCGGGCGTGATGATGATCAGGGTGCAATCGCAGTAAAGTTTATGATCGAAAAGTTAGGAGCTAAATCTATCTACGTTGTAGATGATAAAACTGCTTATTCACAGGGACTTGCTGACGGTGTAGAAAAAATGAGTGCTGCTGCTGGATTGAAAGTTCTTGGCCATGAGCATGTGAACCAGGGCGATAAAGATTTTTCAGCTATTTTAACTAAAGTAAAAACAGAAAAACCTGACGTATTTTACATGAGTATGCAGAATTCAGCTACCGGTGCGTTGATGCTTATTCAGGCAAAGCGCATGGGTATAAAGGCTGCTGTTCTCGCACAGGATGCAGTTTATCATCCTCAGTTGATCGAAATTGCAAAAGATGCTGCTGAAAATGTATATCTTACTTTTGGTTATATTAATGACAACGCTCCCGCATACAAAGAATTCTATTCTGCATATCAGCCTAAGTTCGGTAGTCCCGGTGCTTATTCCGGTTATGCATATGACAGTGCTATTGCATACTTGAAAGCAGTTGAAGCTGCCGGTTCCACTGATCCTGCTAAAGTTAAAGCTGAGCTTATGAAGCTTGATTATGAAGGTGCTACAAAGCACGTTAAGTTTAAAGCTAATGGAGATTCCGGTTCTAACTACATTATCCGTACTGTTAAAGACGGAAAGTTCAGTAATTACTGGAACCCAGCAACTGGAGAGCTTTACTAGAGTTTAAGCAATGACCGGCCCCCGTCTTAATTGACGGGGGCTATTACGAACAGCCCCCGGATATCCATGGAATATTTTATTCAACAACTCATCAATGGTATAACACTCGGTAGCGTATATGCGCTCATCGCTCTCGGTTATACTATGGTGTATGGCATTATTCAGCTCATTAACTTTGCTCATGGCGAATTTTTTGCGGCTGGCGGTTATGTAGGCGTTATTTTCATGAGTTATCTTGTGTCTCAGGGGGCTCCTGCATGGGTTTGTCTTTCAGGATCTTTGATTCTGGCGATGGCATACTGCGCAATGCTTGCTGTGGCTGTAGAAAAGGTAGCTTATAAACCACTGAGAAACTCATCCAGACTTTCTGTTCTGCTTTCCGCATTGGGTATGTCAATTTTCCTTCAGAACGGCTTGATGCTTACTCAGGGTGTGTACGACAAACCCTATCCTACCGAGTTGACTCAGGGTGGTTTTGAACTTGGTAATGTAATGCTTTCGTACATGCAGCTTTTTATTGTAAGTCTGACAGCATTTTTGCTTGTGGCTCTTAATGTTCTTGTTTTTAAAACCAGAATAGGTAAGGCGATGCGCTCTACTGCGCAGGATAAAGTAATGTCTGCGCTTGTTGGAATTAATGCCAACCGTACAATCAGTATCACTTTCGCAATAGGAGCCAGTCTTGCTGCTGCAGCCGGAATAATGGTCGGGCTTTATTATGGTTCAGTTCGATACGATATGGGGTTTGTCCCCGGCATCAAGGCTTTTGCTGCCGCTGTATTAGGTGGTATCGGGAATATTACCGGTGCGATGATCGGTGGCTTTATTATCGGAATGGTAGAGATTTTTGCCGCAGGTTATATTTCAGGTGAATATAAGGACGTATTTGCGTTCGTGATACTTATAGCGGTTCTTTATTTCAGACCTTCAGGAATCATGGGAGAGAACGTTGACGATACCAGAGTTTAAAAAACACTGGACTTCCTTAGGGATAGGAATGGTCTGGCTGTTCATCCTGTTGTGGCCCCTGCTTGGCGTTAAGCCTGAAGGCCTTGAGATTGCCGGAACATTTAATGTCTGGTGGAGAATCGCTTTAGGCTGCTCATTTATATTGTTTTTGTATCAATTAAATAAGGGCGGAGCATTTAAGTTTATATCCAGACCTGTGTCAGCAGTAGCGGGTAGCATGAAAAGTGCTTCTTCTGTTGTGCCTCTTGCAGTCTGGTTTGTTATAGGCATTGGTTGCGTTGCCTTATTGCCTCAGCTCACCGGGCGTTATGCTCAGGATGTCGCGATAAACTGTATGATCTACGTTTGTCTCGGCCTTGGCCTTAATGTGGTTGTCGGTTTGGCAGGGATGCTAGATCTTGGATATATCGCATTTTACGGCATCGGAGCTTATACTTACGCGATACTCTCAGTTCAATTTCAGCTTTCATTCTGGATTTGCTTGCCCATAAGTGCTGCTGCGGCGGGCTTAGGAGCATGGTTGATCGGTTATTGCTCTATGAGAATGAGGGGAGATTATCTGGCTATCGTGACGCTGGGTTTTGCTGAAATTGTGCGCATGGTGCTTAATAACTGGATGAGTCTGACCAATGGACCTAATGGGATAACCGGTATTAAGGCTCCCGGATTTTACTGGTTTGACTTTACCAATGGCATGACTCTGGAACACCTCTGGCTTAAAAAACTTTCACTTGTATATTATGTGATACTTCTTCTTGTAGTATTTACGATTATCGCAGTTTATCGCTTACAGCATTCCCGTATCGGTAGAGCATGGGAAGCTATTCGTGAAGATGAAACAGCTGCGGAAGTTATGGGCGTTCCCACCTTTTACATGAAGCTTCTGGCGTATTGTACAGGGGCGTGTTTCGGTGGTCTGGCCGGAGCATTTTATGCTGCACGGATGAGATTTGTAAGCCCTGAATCTTTCACTTTCCTTGAATCTGCAATGGTGCTTTCCATGGTTGTTCTCGGGGGTATGGGATCAATTCCGGGCGTTATTCTGGGAGCTTTAGCACTTATAGCACTTCCGGAAATATTCAGAGAATTTGAATTATATCGCATGCTGGTTTTCGGGGGAGTAATGACTCTTATGATGCTCTTCAGGCCTCAGGGACTTTTACCACCCACACGTAAAATGCGTGCTGGAAAGGATTAAGTCATGACTGAACCAATATTAGAATTACGGGACATTAAGTCCGGATATGGTAGCATTAAGGCCCTCAAAGGGATTAGTCTTAAAGTTTATGAAGGGGAAATTGTATCGATTATCGGCGCGAATGGTGCGGGTAAGAGTACAACTCTCATGACTATATGTAATATTGTTCATGCCACAAGCGGCGACATCTTTTACAAAGGTAAAAGGATAAATCAGGTTGCATCTGATAAATTGCCTGCAATGGGACTTTGTCAGGTTCCTGAAGGGCGCAGGATTTTTCCGCGTCTGACTATTGAAGAGAATCTCGATATGGGGGCTTTTTTCAGAAATGATAAGGAAATTGAAGATGACAAAGAAAGAGTCTTCGGGATGTTTCCTATCCTTCGTGAAAGATGCAGGCAGGCCGGCGGAACTTTGTCAGGCGGAGAGCAGCAGATGCTTGCTATCGGCAGGGCTTTAATGAGCAGACCGAAAGTTCTTTTACTGGATGAGCCTTCTTTGGGACTTGCTCCGCTGATTGTTAAGCAGATTTTTGATATTATCAAAGAGATTAACAAGCTCGGGACGACAATTATTCTGGTAGAACAGAATGCAAAGGTGGCGCTGAGTATGGCCAACAGAGGTTATGTTCTTGAGACCGGGCATGTAGTTATGGAAGATGAAGCTCATAAGCTTTTAAACAATCCTGATATTCAAAAGGCGTATCTCGGCGAATAACTCTATTGTTTCAGATAATTAGTTTGCATTTTTAAAAGTCTCTCAAGCCTCAACGGATTGAGAGACTTTTTTTTATTCATCTATGCACTTTTCAGAATTAGCTATGGGAAAGCAAAGCAGCGAACTAATCCTTATTCCCTTTCTTGCCAGCTTTTTTGGCTTTTTTTGTTTTTTTGTATTCTTCTCGTTCTTGTTCTTTCTTTGTTTTTCTATCTTTACGATTTTCTTTGTCAGATTGTTTTTTTATTTTACGATCATCATCTAATTGTTCGCGTTTAAGTTGTTCTTCTTTTTTACGTTCTTTGCGTTCTTCTTTTGCCTCATCACGGGCTGCTTTGTTGTCAGACTTGCGCGTGTCATGTTTTATTTTTTTTTCCTCTTTTCGAGTATCTCGCTTTTCTTTTTTTTCTGTTTTCCGCTTTTCCTTCATCTCTTTTTTGTCATTATTCTTTGCTACAAGTATGAATTCTTCTGTTTTCGCACTTGAAGTCATTGATGAATAAGCTGAAGTTGCAGCAGCAAGAAGGAGACAAGATCCTAAGAAGAAAACAAACAATAAATTTTTCATAATAACTCCTTTATGTAGTTAATAGAGAATACTATTTATACTATACTATTTATTAATTGTTGAAGCAAAATAAAATGCAAATATTTTATAAGAGTGAACGTAAAAGTAAAAAATATCGTTCGTTTAAGTTGTAAAAAGGGCTAAATATAATGGACCTTAGGAGCTGGAGAGGAATGAGAGTCTATTTCAGGATTACGAGAATTAAAGGGAGTATAGATTCTTTTCCTTCTATTCTTGTTACTGATGAGTTATAAGATAGAAAAATATTTACTATGTACAATTTCAAGCGCATTTGAAATGTTGGAACCTACAGGAAAGACTTGCAAAGCATAAGCTGTTTGTGCTTAATTTGTTTCGTCTATTAATATTATACTTCCTGCAAAGATCTGGAGGCTTACAATGGCTAAGAAAGTAGTAATTGATCAAGATGAATGCATCGGTTGCGAAACTTGTGTAGAACTTTGTCCTGAAGTTTTTGCACTTGATTCAGATGGCGAAAAAGCTGAAGTGATTAAAGAAGATGCTGTCGATTTGGACTGCGTTCAAGAGTCTATGGATTCTTGTCCTGTGGAGTGTATATCTATAGAATAAAAGGATCACTCGTCTGTTGAACAGAAAGGCATCTTTGTTAGGTGCCTTTTTTTATGTTTTTATAATAAATTGAATATCTTTTTGAATCACTTGCGGCAGTAACGTTGTCAGTTTTGACTTTATATTAAATTCATCAAGCGGCGAGTCAGATCCGTATTCTATTTGAAATTTATTCCCATCTATTCTAGCGCGGCACCATCTTGCCCCTGCTTCAAACATGCATTCCTCAGTTCTTTCTATCATGAAGAGTTTTTTTGCTGTTAAAGGAATTCCTGTTTCGATTCTAGTTGCGAGACAGCTGTTAGAAGGTCGGTTAAGTGAGAGCAATTGTAAGAAGCCGGCCGCTTCGATGATATTTTTTTTAGTAAATCCGGCAAGAGCTAAAGGCGAAATTACGGATGCTTCACGAATGGCTTTTAAGCCGGCCCGGTCAACAGGGTCGTCAGCGTGACTGCCGTCAAAAAGCGGACATCTGTTAATGGTATCGATAATAGCCTTCTTGCAATGGTAGCAGCGATATTTTGTATTATCGCTGATGAGAGAATTTTTAAGCACCGAGATCTTAATGACTTGGTGGTTAATACCGATAGAGGCTGCTGATCGGCAGGCGAATGAAATGTCACGCTTCGCAGTAAGTTCAGAATCAATTGTTATGGCAAAAGCTTTATTTCCTAAAGCATCAAAGGCCGCCTTAGCTACCAAAGAGCTGTCAATTCCACCTGAAAAGGCAACAAAAGCTCTTTCATATAATTCGAATATCTTGAGTAGTTCTTTGTATTGTTTTTGAATAATATGTGAATTCGTCATGGGCATCTATTTTGCTTGATTATAGTTATGTGCATGTAGAGTTTACTGATTTTATAATCAATAAAACCCTTGATGCGTAAGGGTTGCCAATACGGGAATAAGTGCTTATTTAGTAAAGATACACGTTTATAAACTGCTTCATGTAAAGCGGAAAGGTAAATAAAAAAATGCTCATTAATTTAAGCCCGATGTGTCTCCGGGTGTTTTCAAAAACTGCAGTAATGCTCGCAGTTCTTATAGTTTCAATGTTTATTTTCGGCAATAGTAATGCCGAGTGTTCTGCTTTTTTATCAAGTAAAAAAGACAAAGAAAAAGAGCAAGTTAAGCTTCCAGAACCTGTGTCTGAAGGTATCGATTATCTTTTGGATACTTTGTCGGTTAAAACAAAAGATTTTGACCCGGGCAAGGTAAATGCTTTGATCCGTTACGTGGATGAATCTGCTCCCACTGATAAAATAATCAAACTTCCCAAGTATGAGTCTGCTAACGGTGCCGGAATGCGCATCAACGTAAAGGCTTCTTTAAAGAGGATTCTGGAATATACATATAATCCGGAAATCCCCGGCTACGCAGTTTACCCTTCGGTTATCCGTCTAAGCGGCTGGTATCCTGACAGTGAGTTTTTTGCAGACAAAGGTAAGCCTTGGAAATCTCTCAACGACTGCGAAGTTCCGAAAGTCTGGCGCGGGAAAGAATTTGAGGTGAATACTCCGGATTCTTTCGGCGGCGCATATTACAGATATGACCTGAACCGTCTGCTCGTGCTTATGAAGTACGAAGGACGTAATGTTTTCTTTTCGATTGCCAGACAGGCTGATAAGTCTAGCGTCGGAATGAAAGGTCTTGTCATGGACGATAACCAGTGGAATTATTTCTATAGTGGAATTCCCGGTCTGACTGCCGGAGGCATGGGCTGGATGGATACTTTTATGTACGATTCCATCTCTGTTTCAGTCTATATACAAGATAAAAATAATCCTGAGTATACTGTTAACTATCTGTTCAAGTGGCTCCGTGCCGGTTGGGCAGGGCTTAATGTTGTCCGTCCCAAACATATATTTGAAGGCAGTCAGCGTTTTGCCAATGCCTTTCGTGCATTGATGGAATCAAAAGAACTCCCTGAAGCTGCAGTTTTTTCTGAAAAAGTTAAAGGGATTGAATCCATGTCAGATCAGAAAATTGATAAGTATATTTCAGAATACTCAAAAAGCATAGAAGCTCTTGCCGGAAAGAATCCAGTGCTTTCCGATAAATTCCCTGAAATCTACACAAATGGGAACTATGCTAATTCGTTTACAAGAGAAGAGCGCATCGGTATCCTTGTAAAGGAATACGTTAAACGGGCTATGGGCAAACAGTGCTTGATTTATGACGCGGTTGTTCAGAATTAATTCTGCTTCTTTTTTATAAGGAAGGTTTTATGATTTATTTAGAAAGTGAAGCTAAATTTAAATATTGTCCGTACCTTATGACAAGTGATGATAAAATGAAATTCTGTCAGGGGACCATGTGTATGATGTGGCGTTCCTGTGATGGCAATAAAGGGTATTGCGGCCTTGCCGGCAAACCTGAAGAAAGTAAATAGTTCTGCTTAGTTGGGGTAATTGTCTATAATGCCGAAGCCTTATGCTTTTAAGCTTGAAAAAGTTCTCGATTTTAGAAAGCAAATCGAGGAACAGGCTCGTTTGGCTTTAGCCGAAGCCCATAAACTGCACACTGAACACAAAAAAGTCGTCTTCGAAATCGAAGAAAAAAAGAAAAATAACCAGAAAAAAGAATACGAGAAGCTGTCCGCTGATGATTTGTGGCTGTGGCGGCAGTATGATGATGCTTTGACTAAAGATCTGTATTCGGCACAAAATCGTCTTAAGCAATTGGCCCTTAACTTGCAAAAATGCCGTACAGAAGCTGTTCAAAAGTCAAAAGACCGTAAGTTGCTGGAAAAACTCAAAGAGAATCAGGCGAAAAAATACTATGAAGAAGAAAATCTTAAAGAGCAGAAAGAGTATGACGAAATGGCAACGCTTCGGTTCAAGTCTAAGACTTTCTAAGATTCTTGTATGCTTGGTTTTATTAGCTTTTCTAAAGCTTTCTCTTATCGGTGCTTTAGGTTTTGATTTGGAAACTCCCACTAAAAATGTGGTTGAAGCCGTAATTGAAAGCAGTGTTGTTCGTGACGCAGTTTCTGCTCCGGAAGCCATTGCTGCAGAGGCTAAAGATAAGCCTGCTGCTGAAGAATCGGCGTCCAAAGTGGATAAGCGTTCTGAAAGGATGCCGGAAGCCGACTGGAAGGCTCTCAAGAGCAAAGAGGACGAGTTGGCTCGTAAAGAGAGATCTCTTCGTACTCTTGAAAAGAATTTAGATAAAAAACTTGCTGAACTTAACAGTCTTGAAACTCGTCTTAAGAAAATGCTTGCTGATGCTGATGTTCTCAAAGATCAGAAGATTAAACATCTGGTCGGGGTATATACAGCTATGAAGCCTAAGAGTGCAGCTTTGGTCATTGAATCGCTGGATACTGGTTTGGCTGTCAAGATTTTGTCTGGCATGCGTGGACGTAATGCCGGTGAAATTCTCGGATTTGTTGCACCGAAGAAAGCTGCGGCTCTTTCCGAAGAGTTGACCAAGCTTCAGGTTCCTCTTGGAAATTAGCAGTCTGAAGTTTTATAAATAAGTTTTTAATAATTGCTCCAGCTGTATTTTGCGGCTGGAGCATTAATATTTGTATAGATAAGGGCTTAGTCGGTTTAAAATTGAAAAGAATCAAAATAACTATTGCTTACGATGGTACTAAGTTTTGCGGCTGGCAAATTCAGCCGGGAGTACGGACTGTTCAAAATGAGCTTGAGAAAGCGATTTCGCGGATAACCGGTGCTCCTGTACGAGTATACGGATCAGGTCGCACTGACAGCGGTGTTCATGCTCAGGGGCAGGTCGTTCATTTTACGTTGCCTGAAAGCAGGGCTGAAGTCCCATGGCAGCGGGCTTTGAATGCTATTATGCCGGACGACGTGACAGTCCTTGATGTGGCTTATGTCGATGAATCTTTTCACGCTCAGTTCAGTTCAATTCGTAAAACGTATGTTTATACTCTTTGGCTGGAAAATAAATTTTTGTTCCCATGTCGCCGAAATTATGTGTGGGGATGCGGTCCGCTTGATATTGATGCTCTTGATACCGCCATGAAATATTTCCTTGGTGAGCACGATTTTGCTTCTTTTCAGAATGTCGGAACTCCGGTAAAAAATACGATCAGAACCATTCTTGATTTTGTTCGCCTTCCCGGTGAAAACGAGCATGAAATTAAGTTGCAGGTGTGCGGGACAGGCTTTTTAAAACAGATGGTGCGTAACATGGTGGGCTGTCTCGTGGATATAGGCCGGGGTAAAGCTGAGCCGGGTTTTGTCCGATCAGTGTTAGAGGCGAAAGATAGAACTTTAGCACCGGCCACAGCTCCTCCGCAGGGGTTGTGTCTTTCTCACGTGTATTACGGGGAGCCGAAGAGTGGCGGACCTGAATCTGGACGGAACGAATCTCGTATTGACGGGACAGTCTGAGACTGTTGAATCTCCACAAAGAACATTAATAAGTTCTTATTGGGATGACAGGTTCTCTCGCGCTGCGCTTAAAAATAAATATGAATCAACCGGCAGTTCCACAGTCATGGAAGTGCAAAGCCGCATCAAAAGTTTAAGCGAGTCCCTTGGTAAATTCCGTTGGTCTGACGATGGGTTTGGTTTGAATGATGCCCGTCTGGTTGTAAATGATCCTTTCCTTGATAATAAAATTTCAGCTTCTGTAACTCCGAAAAATGAGTTTGCCCGTTATTACCGCATGTACTCCCGTGGTTTTACGGGAGGTTCCCGAACGTCTCTTGATCCGGGAATATATAAATTTGATATGTCATACGGCTCCGCAACCAAGGAGCTGAACATTACCATTGAAAGCGGGATGGATAATGACACAGTTCTTGAAGCCGTCCGTGACGCGGTAAACGAAAGCACTCTTCCTGTTCAGGCTCGTAAAATTACACAAAATGTTCCGGGAGCAAATCTTGACGATCTGCTTGGAGTCGGCTCGTCTTTGGCCTTCTCTGTGAATACCGCCTACAGCAACAATAACAGTGATATCGTCGGTGGTTATGACGGCAGCACTGAAAGTGAAATTAACAGTCAGCTTACATTCAGCGACACCAGCGGGCACCTTATCTCCCACCTCAAGCTTGATGGCACGTTGCTGCCTATTGGGTCCGCAAAAGAAGGGCGTTACGATCTATCCGGCACAATGGCTGGATCTGTCTCGGAATTTGTGAGCAAAGGCTTTGACATTAATGCTGTATCTACTTTGACGACCGGCTCTCACTCCATAGGTTATTCCATAGGAGAAGAGTCGGGAACGATTGATTTCAGTGTTGAAGATGGCGACACATGGGAGGTCGTTTTAGGCAGTATCCAAAGTGCAGCCGGTGGAACATCAGAAAAGATTACGGCTGAAGTTATCGATACAAAACTTCCATCCCCTGTATACACCGGAGATGATTATTATCTGATCGACGGGAGAGCTGTGTCCATAACGGCTGTCTCTCCAAAACTCGGTGAAAGACTGGTTCTTGAGCCTGACGCAGGTATGGAAGTTCTGGGGCTGAATGTTACATCTCAGCCCGGCACAGATTCGGTTATGGTGGTTAACGGAGTTAGCGAAATCCGCGCTCCCGGAGAATTTGCTCTCGATCATGGCCGCGTTATTGTTGAGCTTGAAGAGTCTTTCGGCGACACTCTGCCTCTGCGGGTGGTGGATGCTGTTTCTCAGATGGAAGAAAATATCGGATCATTTACCGATGCTTACAATGACTTGCGTAAAACTATACTGCCGTCTGAAGATCTTTTCAGAGAAGGCTTTGCAGATATGTGGCGCAAGCCTATTGATGATAATCGAGTTGATTACGAATGGATGGGGCTTAGAGAAGCTGAGAAGGATAAGGTCCTCTGGTTCGATTCAGATGTGTTTTATTCCGCAATAGGCGCTGAGCCGGAAAAGGTTCGCGATCTTTTAGACGGCGTGGAAAATGGGCTGGTTCCGCTCTGGGAAGAAATTAATGAGAATGTCTTAAAAAATAAAGTCAGCACTTATTTGATACCTGAAACTTCTTTGCCCGGGCCGTGGTTGCCAGAACCCTCACCTCGTACAGAGCTGGAATTGGAACAGAAAAGAGAGTTGGTTGATACATTTGATACAGCGCTTAGCTTTGATTTTGATAAAATGCCGGAAAGTACGGGAAGATTGATTTCCCGAAAGGGGTGACTAAAGGTTTACAGCAGCAATCGTTCTGGTCGTTGAATCAAAATAGAATTTAACTCTGTTCATGGGCTGGGTAACTGTAAGGGCTTTGCCCCCGATCTTTATTTGCACGCCAGGATGAACAGCCCTTTTGGCTCTGATAGATAATCTTTCCAGTGATTGATAATAATCAGCAAGGTCGCGGGACAGTTTGTTGCGGACCTCTTTCAGTTTACGTTTGATCTGGGCACGCAGAATAAGAATTTTTTCCATTTGCTGAATTTTATCTGATGGAGTTTGCGCTAGAATGTCTTCGTCGGAATCCTGCCCGATTGCAGCGTTGATCTTCATTAATCTGTCTCGAAGATCTTCTCTCTCTTTAACTTTTTCTTTGTTAACAGGCGGCCTTGATATTATACTCAAAACTGTCTGAACACCAATGTCAGAGCCTAGTTCGTTGGCCTCTATGCCCGTTGCAGAAGCAATGGCCCCCCCCAGAATAACGCCCTTACCTGCGGTAGCCGTGATAGCCCCTTTGCAGCGTACAAGGCAATTACTGAGTTCATGAGCTATCGTGAGTCCGTCTCCGCAATCAATGCGGGCATTGGCCGCGAATTGAGCTGTTATGTTATTACCCGCTTTCAGATGTCCTTTCCCGGCCATGATGATGCCGCCGCTAACGTCTATATCTCCGCCTGCGTGAACATCCGCTCCCTCAATAGATTCTTTGACGAGAATATGTCCGGGGACATTTACGACAAATCCTTCACGGATTGATCCCGTAACATGCACGGACCCTTTTTCGAGTCTGATATTCCCGGTGGAGTAGTCAACGTCTCCCTGTGTTACAAGAACATCTATTACAGAGAGTTCTCCTTTTTCCAGATGAACCATGCCGGTGGCTAAAGCTTTGTATGTTATTCCGTCAGGCATGGGCGCAACGTGCGCGCCCGGTTTAATTTCGAAAGGCTGACCGCCGGGAGGAGGAGTCAGTCGCCCGTATACATCTTCACCTGCCTTGCCTTCTACAGGAGGATGAATTTTGCCGATGATATCTCCGGGGTTCACCATAGGGTGTGTGCCCCTTTCTTTGAAATCTATACGATCATTATCAAGTGATGTGCCGATAGACTTGGTTTCTTCTCTTTCATATTCAAACCAGCCGTTTTTGCCTGCAATCGGTTCAGTTCCTTTTGCAATAACTGACTCTTGCGCAATTCCGGTTTCTCTGGCTGTTTTAAGTGCAGATTCTCCTGCTACCAGTAGAAGCGGGCGTGAAATTCCGATGGCTTGCAAAGCGGGTTCTATGCGTTGCAATGTAATGGTTGCGCCGAAGCAGTCACGGGGAAAAAGTGTTGCTCTGACCTGCATTGAATCTGCTGAAACGTGAATAAGAGACTCAACATAAATTTGATTGTCTATTATCTGCACTAATCCATACGTGTCCGAAACAAGAGCATTTATTTCTTTGTCGTGAGAGCAGCCTCCACCTGCAGCAACTGTAATGTTTTCGGGAGTGGTTGTTTTTTGTGTGGGAATTTCTTCGCCCAGAAGATTGGCACCTTTTGAAGCTTTGACGGGAGGGACCAGTGTTCCGAAAATCATACCTGGTAAAACAGGAAATCTGAAATCAGCATCGCCTATAATCGTTCCGTCTTCAGGTTCTTGCGGGTATACTCCGCGAACAAGTGCAACATTCAGAATGGATTTTCCTTCATTTGCTCTTTGCAGCGCGAACCTTGCGCCGTCGGGGTCCAGCTGCCCTTTATAGCCAGCCTTTTCAAGTTCTTTTTCCATTACTTCGATAGAAAGAGGTGCACCGTTGCCCTGCGCAGGGGTATAGCTTGAGATGAAAGCTGCCATTTTATCGGCGGTAATACTAAATTCCAGCTGAGCATCATGGCTTTTTTCTTCCTCTGTTGCGGAGGAAGAGCGTAGTTCAGAACCTCTTATAGTGGATTCTTGGTCAGCCATTTAAATTAAACTCTTTTTGATTAAAAATTATAAGCAACGTTTATAGTATATTGATAATACTATCCCAATAAAGTTTACATTATATCATGTTGCCAGTTTGTTCAACAAAGATAGGCAGGTATTCTTTCTATAGGTGTTGCGATTAGTCTTTGTGAATAACCCAGACAATCTCTTCCAATGTGGAGAGCAGTTTTGCATACATTCCTCCTGCGCCGGGAGGAGGGCCGAAGAGAGCATTACGTTGCTCTTGCAGCCCCTTCGGGAACACCGTGTCCGGTTCAAGACTGCGCATGGTCATCGCAAATCTTTCGGCTAGCAGATATCCTGTAACTCCTTTTTTAAAGATTTCCATGTCTCTTAAAAAATCATCTTTACAGGAAGACCACATTTGCAGGGCTTCATCGTTGGGTTCAAGTGACGTAACTTCGCAAAGCAGAGCGTAAAGGCTGTTTAAAGCTGCTCCCGGAATACCTCTGCGCCATCCCAATAGCCATGGATTACGCCAGAAGAGCAGGAAATGACCTTGTCCGGTCGCGATGATTGTTTCCATTGATTTGCGTACGGCGGTTAGCGCCGGGTCGTTCCATAATACTGGAGTGTCAGCCAGTTCCCATGCTGGAACCGGAGGTCTTTTGGTGTGAGGCTCATTTTGCATCTGATCCAGTATATGAGACAGCCATGTGTTGGCTTGCGGGGAGGCCGGTGTTTCAAGGTGAGGGTAGCTGAGAATAAATCTGCCTTTACCGAATTCTCCGGAAACAACTGCGGGCCGGTCTTGTAAAAACTTTGGCATTAAGCTGATCCCGTAAAGATTCTCCCAGTCGCTGAGAGTTCCTTCAGGCAGTGAACCGACGCAAAGATCCGCCACCCAGAAGTCCGGGCCGGGTTCTCCGTATCTTCCGAGTGCCGTTGTGGGGCTTTTCCCCTGTGGCGAAAATTGTCCGGGCCACCATACAGGAACAAGAGCTTCTTTACCGAGGGAGTCTGGAACAAGCGGATGGTCTTGATTTAAGTTTAAATGTATATGTCCGCTTAAAAAATGATGAAGTCTATTTTCAAATCCTTTGCGTTCCCAGCAGGTGAGACACAGCCCGCCTGCACCGGAAAGGCCGAGGCCCGCGCCTCCGCAGAAGCCCAAGTAGTTTCCGCCTTCGCTTACATAGCGCTGAACAGCAAGGATTCCGGGTCCGCCGAGTCTACCGGCTTTGCCTTTTGCCCAGCCGCCCGGAACGATGAGAGCCTTTGGGGGCTTGCTTGAAAGCAGTCCCTGCGCTATTTGATGCCCACGTACTAACTGGTAGTCTATGTTCCATGCTTTCAGTGCCCGCTGGATCAGAAGTCCCCAGATGTGGGAGTCGTCCCATAGTATATAGATACTTGACATGTTCGAGTCTCTCTATAAGTGTGTAGCGCAAGTTGACAATGTAACAGATTGGCGGTGAGTCTGACCGTTGAAACCACGTTAATGTCAGGCTGTCAATGCACATCATTTATTAATTATTTCATTACTGAACACAACTTAGCATCCGAATCGAAAAACCGGAAGGCTGAGAATTAAGATAATATAGGAGTCCTGTTATGGCTGAATCTAACCTGCCTAAAGGTTATGAACCTTGGGATGTTGAAAAAAAATGGCTTGATCACTGGGAAGAAAATAAAACATTTACTCCTGATCCCGAAGCTGACGGTGATCCTTTTTCTATAGTTATTCCTCCGCCGAACGTAACAGGCGTTTTGCATATGGGCCATGCTCTCAACCTGACCTTGCAGGATATCCTTTGCCGGTACCAGAGACAGCAGGGTAAAAATGTTTTGTGGGTCCCGGGCACTGACCATGCCGGTATTGCCACCCAGAATGTTGTTGAGCGTCAGCTTAAGACTGAAGGTCTGACACGTGATGACCTCGGCCGTGAAAAATTTATTGAACGGGTCTGGGACTGGAAAGAAGAGAAGGGTGGACACATCCTCAAACAGATTCGTCGTATGGGCGCTTCTGTTGACTGGAGCCGTGAATGTTTCACCTTTGATGAACAGCGCGCTAAAGCCGTCCGTGAAGTTTTTGTTAAGCTTTTTGATGAAGGGCTGATCTACAAAGGTAATTACATCATCAACTGGTGTAACCGTTGCCACACTGCTCTTGCTGATGACGAAGTTGAGCATTCACCGAAGCCGGGTCACTTTTATAATGTCCGTTACAAACTTTCTGACGGTTCCGGTGAGTTGATCGTTGCGACAACCCGTCCTGAAACCATGCTCGGAGATACCGCTATCTGCGTTAATCCCGAAGATGAACGTTTCAACCACTTGATCGGTAAGACTGCAATACTTCCGCTTGTAGGCCGCGAACTTCCTATTATCGGCGATACATATGTTGATATGGAATTCGGAACAGGCGCACTGAAAGTTACCCCTGCTCATGATATGAATGACTGGGAACTTGGCCGTAAACATAATCTTGAAGTTATCGCCATCTTTAATGACGCAGGAAATGTTAACGAAAACGCTCCTGAAAAATATCAGGGACTCTACAAAGACGAAGCCCGCAAAGTAATTGTTGCGGACCTCGAAGCTGAAGGTTCTCTTATTTCTATTGAAGATCATGAGCATTCTGTCGGTGAATGTTACCGTTGTAAGTCTGTGATTGAGCCTCATGTTTCAGAGCAGTGGTTTGTTTCAATGAAACCTCTGGCTGAAAAAGCTCGCGCAGCCGTTCCGAACGATACTCAGATTTTTCCTCCCAACTGGGAAAAAGTTTATTATGACTGGCTCGACAATATTCGTGACTGGTGTATTTCCCGTCAGATTTGGTGGGGACATCGTATTCCGGCGTGGACTTGTGAAGAGTGCGGTGAACTTATCGTTACTTTGACCGATCCTGATAAATGCACCAAATGTGGAAGCTCCAAGATTACTCAGGAAGACGATGTTCTTGATACATGGTTTTCTTCTGCACTCTGGCCTTTTTCCACTATGGGATGGCCTGACAATACTCCCGAACTAGCTAAATATTACCCCACATCCGTGCTGATCACAGGATTTGATATTCTGTTTTTCTGGGTCGCACGCATGATGATGATGGGAATTCATTTTCAGGATCAGGTTCCTTTCAAGCATGTTTATATTCATGCTCTTGTCCGTGATGAAAACGGCAAGAAAATGAGTAAATCTACCGGTAACGTAATTGATCCTCTTGAAATGAGTGGTAAATACGGAACGGATGCTCTGCGTTTCACCCTGACAGCTTTTGCAGCTATGGGCCGCGATATCAAGCTTTCAGAATCGAGAATTGAAGGGTACCGTCATTTTGTAAATAAAATTTGGAACTCAGCCCGGTTTGCGCTGATGAATTTTGACGGCAAGAAACCCGAAGCCTCTATTGATGATGCAAAGGGACTTGCTAATAAATGGATTCTGCACCGTCTGGAAGAAGTTAAAGATTCCATGCGCGAAGGAATCGAAGGGTATCGTTTCAATGAAGTTGCTCAGACCATGTACAGATTTATCTGGAATGAGTTTTGCGACTGGTATCTTGAAATGATCAAACCTGACCTTTACAGCGATGACGAATCGCGCAAAGCCCCGACTTTGAAAGTTCTGTGGACAGTTCTTTCCGAAACAATGGTTTTGCTGCATCCCGTCATGCCGTTTGTAACTCAGGAAATCTGGTCTGTTCTTCCCGGTATTGAAAATGAAGACATTGCAACCGTTCTTTATCCTGAAACAAGAGATCATTGCCGCAGTAAAGAAGCTGTTGTGCAGATGGAACTTTTCCAGGGCATCGTTTCGGGTGTTCGTAATATCCGCACAGAGCTTTTGATCGCACCTTCCAAGAAATTGGAAATGATCATGCGTACAAGCTCCGATGAAGCTTTGAGCCTTATTAATGATAACGCTGAGCTTGTAAAATTCCTTGCCCGTCTGGAAACCGTTGAAGCCGGACCGGATATGCGCGGACCTGAGGCTTCCGGCACCGCAGTTGTTCAGGGTAATGAAATATTTATCCCTCTCGCCGGTGCTGTCGACTTTGAATCCGAGCTTGCAAGACTGGATAAAGAGTTTGCCAAGCTGGACAAAGATTTGATTGTGATAGAAAAGAAGCTTTCAAATGATGCTTTTGTAAACAACGCTCCGGATGCGGTTGTAGCGCAGGAACGTGAAAGGCTTGCTGAAATTGATGATAAGAAGCAAAAGCTTACCGAGCTGAAAGACAGACTCGTAAGTGTAATGAAATAGCCACGATAGTTATAAAAAACAGGATGTATATATGGGCATAGTATATCTCATCGGTGCGGGTCCCGGAGACCCCGGTCTGCTGACAGTTAAAGCCAAGGAAATTCTGGAATGTGCAGATGTCCTTATTTATGACTATCTGGCAAATAAAGAATTTATTTCTTACTGCAAAGAAGGCGCAGAAATTCTTTATGTAGGTAAAAAAGGCGGCGATCATACTCTTCCGCAGGATAAAATTAACGAGCTTATCGTTAAAAAAGCGAAAGAAGGCAAGGTTATTGCCCGTCTCAAAGGCGGCGATCCTTACGTTTTCGGACGCGGCGGAGAAGAAGCTGAAGAGCTTGTCGAAGCTGGGATTAAGTTTGAAGTAATTCCCGGTATCACCGCCGGTGTTGCCGCAGCTGCTTATGCCGGAATTCCCGTTACTCACAGAGATTTTACTACTTCCGTATGTTTCATCACCGGACACGAAGATCCTACCAAGGAGAAGTCCGGTCACAACTGGGAAGTTTATGCTAAGTCCAACAGCACTTTAGTTTTCTACATGGGTGTTAAAAATCTGCCCATGATTGCGGAAAATCTGATCAGCAACGGACGCGATCCCGAAACTCCTGTTGCTCTTGTTCGCTGGGGAACTCGCTGTAATCAGCAGAGTTTTGTTTCCACTCTGGAAAATGTTGCAGAAGAAGCCGCGAATCGTAAATTTAAAGCTCCTTCCATCATTATTGTCGGCGGAGTTTGTTCTTTGCATGACAAACTGGGCTGGTTCGAAAAGAAACCTCTGCTTGGTAAAGGGGTTGTTGTCACCCGCGCTCGTGAACAGTCGAGCGGACTTGTTTCCACTCTCGGCAAACTGGGTGCATGTGTTCATGAATTCCCTACCATCACAATTATGCCTATGGCTGATTATGCGCCTGTTCAGAAAGCTATCAGTTCTCTTTCCGATTGGGACTGGCTTATATTCACATCCGTCAATGGTGTGAAACATTTCTTTTTGCAGCTTGAAGAAAGCGGTCTTGATGCTCGTGTTTTTGCCGGGCTCCAGATTGCCGCAATCGGACCTGCAACTGCTGCTACGCTTGTCTCAAAAGGTATCAAACCTGACTTTGTGCCTGAAAAGTATATTGCAGAAGGCGTTGTTGAAGGGCTTCTCGAAAGAGGTATTAAGGGCAAAAAAGTTCTGATCCCAAGAGCCTTGATTGCGCGTGAAGTATTGCCTCAGGAACTTGAAAAAGCCGGAGCGCATGTTCAGATTCTGCCTGTTTACGAAACAGGTCTTTCTGAAAATGATCCAGCTCCAATCTTGGAAGCTCTTGAAAGCGGTAAAATTAATTACCTCACTTTCACCAGTTCCAGCACGGTTGAAAACTTTTTCAACCTGGTTGAGCCTGAGCATTTTCACAAATTCAAAGATTCAGTTAAAATAGCCTGTATCGGGCCTATCACAACCAAGACCCTCGAAGGGTTCGGGTTTGAGCCGGATATTCAGCCTGAAGATTACACGATTCCCGGACTGGTCGACGAACTGGTCAAAGAATCCGCAGAGTAAATTACCAAGGAGGAGCGTTTGCTCCTCCTTTTTTTATGCCTCCGGCGATTTAAATTGTTTTTTAGTGGGGCTAGAGGCAATAACCCCTTTTTTACTGATAGGGTTTCCAAAGGGGATTATCTCCTTTGGTTCAGCTGAAAGCGAAATCATCTATTCTTAATCGTTTTGGAGTGCTGCTGTGAGCAAATTACCAATTGCTGTACTTATTTCCGGCGGAGGTTCCAATCTTCAGGCCTTGATCGACAAGGTGGAAGATGGAACACTTGATGTCGATATTAAAATGGTTCTTTCGAATAGAGCCGGAGCTTATGGGCTTGAGCGGGCTAGAAAGCATTCTATACCTACCTGCACTCTCAGCCATAAAGATTATAGCAGCCGTGAAGAATTCGACGGTGAAATGGTGCGTGTTTTAAAGGGCGCAGGAGTCGAAGCGGTCATCATGGCTGGATTCATGCGTATTATTACTCCTGTTTTTTTAAGTGCTTTCCCCGGTAATATTATTAATATTCATCCAGCCTTGTTACCGAGTTTTGCAGGTGCAGGCGGACAGGTCGAAGCGTCCGAATACGGGGTACAGATTTCAGGTTGTACTGTTCACTTTGTAGACGAAAAAATGGATCACGGGGCGATCATTATTCAGGCCGCAGTTCCGGCCATGCCCGGTGAAGATGTTGAAACTTTGACCGAACGTATTTTGCAGGTTGAGCACAGAGTTCTGCCGCAGGCGACAAAGTGGCTGGCAGAAGGAAGGCTAAGCGTCGAAGGACGGTTTGTAAAACTCACTCCTGCAAATGTTGCTAAAGCTGAATTGAATACAGATTTTCCCTGTCTGATTAATCCGCCTTTGGAAGAAGGATTTTAATATTTCATAGGAGTAGCAATGCTCGACCCGCTTGAACCTTGGGCGCGGAAAACTCTTCGCCGTCATACTGAAAAAAATATTCCGGGCAGTCCTGAAAGAGCTATATCCCGCTCTGTCATAGAAGATACCAATAACAATTTATGGTTGATGGAACGCATCGCGACTAAACAGATTGAGAGCCGCTCAGCCATTGCGCGTAATTTACAATCCCTTCACGATTCAGGTCTTGATAAACTATTGCTATATCAATTGACCGATGAAGAATCTTATATCGCCGATATCATGGGATTTCCTTGGCAGCTTTCACCATATTATGAATCAGATGAACTGCCACGGCCCGAATTTATTTATGATGCGGAAAGGGGGGAGGTGCTTGCTGAATTTCTTTGCTCATTGCGGGAGCATGGGAAGGGTAAAACCTTCGAGAAAGGGTCTGTCCCTTTTGATTTATTGGAGTATACAACAACGCTGGTCAAAACTATTTCTGAGCGTGAGCCGAAAGTTTTTGAAAGTCTGGAACCTATTTGCGAGAGACTGTTTCCTGAGATGGAAAAGTTTCCATCATTGCCGACAGCTTTTTGTCACGGTGATTTTCATCCGCTTAATGTCTTGTGGAAAGGCAAAACTGTCGGTGCAGTAATAGACTGGGAATTTTCAGATATGCGTCCTGAAATATATGACGTGGCAAATATGGTCGGGTGCGTGGCTTTTGAAAATCCTGACGCATTTGATTCGGGGCTGATTCCGGCTTTTATGAAAACTCTCAAGCACGACACTGATATTGCCCCGGAAAGCTTTGCAATGCTCCCTTACTTCATCCCGGCACTGCGTTTTGCATGGCTGTCCGAATGGCTGCGCAAAAAAGATTGGGAAATGCTGTCCATGGAATTAGATTTCATGGAAATATTGCTGGATCGCACCTGAGGTTATAAACTCCCCTAAAAAACCACAGCTTCAAACCACAGTATGGTGGTGGCTTCATCTTTCCACGCCGTAGGTTCCATTCCGGCTTTCTGGCAAGTTTGAGCTAAAAACTGCTGACGATTCCACTTCCATTCAACGGCAACCTGCGGCAACAGTAGTCCCGTATTTCTGCCTCTTTGCACGATTAGACCGTGTTTTCCGATCTCTATTTGATCAGTGTCGGGGCAAACGCTTAGAGGGCTTAGGATTGAAATTTCATAGTCCAGCTTTTCATACTCCCCCAGAGTGAGCATTGGAAATCTGGTATCTTCAAATGCTGCCGCGCGGGCCATAGCCCATACTGTTTTATAGAGTGGTCCGCTTCCTTGAACATTACCGATACAGCCGCGAAGATGTCCGACAAGTTTCAGGGTAACGAAAGCCCCGAGATTCTCTTTCAGATGAGCAGTCGGCGGCTCCGGTATTTCCTGTTCCTGTCCGTCCCGCAATTTACTGACAATGCTCAGTTTTACGAGTTCTTTCAGGTAATCTTTTTCTTCATCACTTAGCGTGAAACTGAATTCATCTGTCATGCTGTCTCCTTACTCTGTTCTCTCTTTTCTTTCAGCTTGCTGATGATATAATCATAACCTTCGGGACGGTGTGGGAGGGTGCAGTTCAAACAGCTTTTGATACCGTTTTTGATCTCAGGTTTTCCTCCGCAATTTTTCAGATGATAAAGCGGACAGAAGCAGAACATGCAGTTGAATTCGAAGTCGTTTTCAACTTCGTGACAGGGGAAATAACGGCACTGGTGATTTCTAAAAAATTTGAAGCTGTTTTCCATGTTACGACTCGCAATTCAGTTGATTAACTTTGATAATGACGAGAGTTATGTCGTCTTCCTGTTCCATGCCGTCTTGAAATTCAACAACAGCATTTATTATTTCGTTTTGAATTTCAGATGCTGGTTTCGCGGCGCTTTTCATAATCAGATCGTCAAGTCTTTGTCTACCGAACATTTCGTTGTTGCTGTTGCGGGCTTCCCATATGCCGTCTGTTCCGATGAATATTATTTCACCTTGCGAAAGATTAACTTTGTATTCTTCATATTCGCTTTCTTCGAAGATGCCGAGAGCGAGCATGGGCTCTCCGATAAGTTCCTTTTTTTCACCTGTGGCAGGAGTGTAGATCATGGCTGGATCATGACCGGCTCTGACGTAAGTCGCTGTAGAGTTATCCGGTGAAATCTCCATGCAGAAAAGAGTCATGAATCTTCCGGTTACACCTATGTCGTGACAGAGTAGTTTGTTAACGTCGGCAATTCTTTCGGGAAGGGGGCCATTGTGAGTTGATGCATGTTTGAGGTGCGCACGGCCTGTCGCCATGAGCAGAGCTGCCGAAACTCCGTGCCCTGTTACATCACCTACCAGTATCCCTGTTCCGCCGTCAGCTGTGACCTTATAGTAGTCAAAGTAATCCCCTCCGGTTTCATCGCAGGAAATGCTGATGCCTGAAAGGTCTAGCCCTGCAATTTGGGGCGAAATTTCAGGAAGCAGATTATTATGAACTTCCTGAGCAAGTTCCATTGATTTACTTATACGCAGATGATCTTGGAGTTTAGGAATCATCGAATTAAAAGCATTAGCAAGGGTTTGCCGTTCATCCCGGGTGTTAATGTCCACGTGTACTGAAAGGTCGCCATCAGCAATTTTTTTTGCAGCATCGGTCATCAGAATCAGAGGGCCGATGATTTTTTTACTTCCTAAGTAGGCAACAAGCGCAACCAGAACCAGAATAATAAAAGCCGCAGTTCCTACTGCAAGGTAAAGATTCTGGCTGAGGTCCAGCGTTTGTTCTGCTGCGGCATCCGGGATTTCTGTTATGACGTGTTCAGGAACAATCAGTACATAGCTGCCTTGTCCTCTGAACGGCGCGTAAGCCCAGACGGAATCAATTCCGTTGTGAGGCATTCTTATTACATCGGATTTTCCGTTTAAAATATCCTGTGTTGTTTTAGCCAGTTTTGCTTGATTTGAGGATTGCAAAAAATTGATGTCGTTTGGACGTTGGGCACGCCACGAAATCGATTTTTGTTCATGTCCAGCTTCTGCCCAGATCCGAAGCTTTGTCTCGTTGTTTGAGATTGCCGGGCCCACCACAAAAGCTTGAATTGCAGAGGACCATTGTGATGACAGATCATTTTTACGCAGCATTTCAACCAACTGAATGTCGATTGCTGCAACTCCCAGAATTTTACCACCTCTGCCTTTAATAGGCATAGAAATAGTGTAGATCTGCTGTCCTGTACTTACATCGATAAATCTGTCCCATACAAGTTGATTAGTCTCAATGGCTTTTGTAAACCACGCTCTTTTTCGCGGATCATAGTCTGCCGGATAATTGCCGTGACCCGGGTATGCCATATGCAGACCTGAATTAAGAGTGATATAAATACGGTGCAGAGCTGTTCCCGCCTCTGCAAAAAAAGATTTAAGTTCAGGTTTTAAAAGATTCAGCCGCGCAATATTCTGATCTTTTTTAAGGAGTTGTTTGCCATTTGGGAAAAAGAATACAGGTTCTTCTAAGCTTATTGAAGAAGGTGTCCGCAAACCTGATTCATTAATTATAAAATATTGATCTGAGGGGGCTAAGTCAAAAGGCTGTTTACCTTTTGTTTTAAAGTCCTCTGAAAAAAATACTTCGGGCAGTCCGTTTACAGGGTCATTCAGTACATCTTCAGATTCTGCTACAATCGCTTTCAGCGCGAATTCAAGGGATACTGCCTGCTGTTGTACCAGTTTGGCAGAATCCATTGCGGATTGGCGCATTTCACCCTGTAGGATGTTGATCATGCCGGAGCGCAGTCTTTCAGACTGAGTCTGGCCGAGATCAAGAATCCCTTGTCTGCTAATGATGGAGACAACAAGAAGCGGGACTAGACTGAAAGCCAGTAGTAGCGAGAATAGTTTTGTACGTATGCTCATAGTTCTTTAAATTTTAGGAGAAGTCTATTCTGGAAACAGGAGATTCACATCTTGTTGTTTCAGGTAGATCGGAAAACGGGAAAGGTTTCATATTATCGTTTAATGTTGCGTAGCGTAATAGCTGATATGTGTAGGTGCTGAGTCTGTTTCCGAATCTGCGCAGGGGGGCGGAAGATTTTCCTAAGATTAGCAGGTAAGCGTATTGAAACATAACGACTGCTTGAAGCAGAAGCCTGACCAGCTCAAAAGCGATCATACAAACAATGGTTCTTAGTAAGCGTTTCAGTATATCAAGGCGGTTGTTTTTAAGATCTTTGAAGTTGTCCATATTTATTCCTGCATCCTTTTATAAAAAGTTCACAAAAGGTTATTAAAAGTGTTAGATTAAAACTAGCTCCGAGATTATTATGTAATCTGTTTTGCAATAGATAGTACCTTCTTTGTTTTCAGACGGCAATGAAGGATTGATAATTGCATCACAACTTATAGTTTCTATTTCTATCTATGGGAGGCGTTTGATGAACACTATGTTGCTGGAAGAATTGGTAAGAAGAAAGGCGCAGTCTTTCAGGTCTGACGGAGCCTCGATTTCAGAAGCTCTTGATCGTGCCGGAGAAGAAATTTTAACTCGTTTCGGAGCGGGCCGGGGGCATGGTTCGCGTTTTTGTTTGCGTATTTGCCTGCAAGCGGCAAAGGCGCGCATAGCACCGGAATGTCAGAGTGAATCAAATAATGCGGAGGGTGACAAAAAGCTCCCGCTGATTAATCACTCGATGCGAGCCATTTGACCCACAGCTTTCTATTTCTGGGGCCGTCAAATTCGCAGAAGAATATTTTTTGCCATGTGCCGAGCATAATTTCTCCGCCTTCCACAATAAGCATCTGTTCGGGGCCGAACATGCTGGTCTTAATGTGCGCGTCGCTGTTGCCTTCTGCGTGTTGGTAGTCTCCGGCGTGCGGAACCAGTTTCCGCAAATTCACGATTATGTCCCTGACAACGTCCGGATCAGCCCCTTCATTTACCGTGACAGCTCCGGTTGTGTGCGGGCAATATAGAAGAATAGCCCCTGATGACCACCCGTTTTTACGAACGATCTTTCTCACCGCTCCGGTGATGTCTATCATTTCATCTCTGACATTTGTTCTTATATCTATAGTTTCCATAATTAAACTTCACCTTTTCTGAACATATGGCTGAATCCTGAATCGTAAAGCAATGATTCCGTTTCTGCGTTTTTGCCCGGAAGAATGAGAAAAATAGTCTGTCGTTTGAAACCGTTTTCTTCCGCAGTTGCGGCAAGTTTACTCAGAGTAGTTTCAACGGATTTTTCTTCGGGCCAGCCGATGCGGTAGCCTATGATTACGGGTGTTTTTGCGCTCATACCGCCTTTGATAAGCTCTTCCTGAATTCTTTCAGGATTGCCTGCGGAGAGATAAATAGCCATTGCACTGCCATGAGCCGCAAGTTTTTCAAGGTTTTCACTTTGCGGAACAGGGGTACGTCCTTCCATGCGGGTAATGATAAGAGTCTGCGTGCCGTTCGGGACGGTAAAAGAGGCATTGGAAGCCGCCGCCGCCGCACATGCGGAAGTTACGCCGGGGATAATTTCATATTCAATTGAACTTTGTTTCAGCAATCTGGCCTGTTCTTGTATTGCTCCGTAAAGGGAAGGATCTCCGGTGTGAACCCGGGCAACTGTTTCGCCCTTTAAAACATGCAGGGTCATAAGGCTGTTAGTCTCTTCAAGTGACATTGCCGCAGAATTTTCAATGCGCGCACTCGGTGAAGCTTCGGCAATTACTGATTCCGGCACAAGTGAGCCTGCATAAAGAACAAGTCCTGCCTCGCGGATAATGCGCTGTCCTTTTACTGTGATAAGTTCGGGATCGCCCGGTCCGGCTCCAATGAAATATACTTTGCCCATAATTTACGCCTCTGGCTTGTCAGCCCACATTATTGTGACAGGATTTTGTGCTTTAAATCGGATATCTCCAGCTAGCTTGTCCGAGACACTGGCTTGAAGCAGCATTGCTTGCCACTGCCAGCCTAAGTTTTCAAAAATTTCTTTTGTGCGCTGAACAGAACCCATAAGAATGGCGTGCACTACAATTCTTCCACCCGGTTTCAAGCGAGCGGTTGCTTCGCTGATAGTAGCACTGTCCTTGCCTATTCCGCCGCCGATGAAAATACGGTCCGGTTCCGGTAGGTTGGCGAGTGCTTCCGGCATTGTTCCTTGAATCGGTTCAACTGTGAACGCTCGGAATTTGCGGATATTTTCTTTTATCATTTCAAATCGTGCAGTGTCTTTTTCTACAGCAAAGACTTGTGAATTTTCAGCAAGAAAAGATGCTTCAATAGAAACGGAACCGCACCCTGCGCCGAGGTCCCAGATAGTCTGTCCTTTGTTCAGTCCTAGCAGGGCGATTCCTGCCGCGCGAACGGGAAGTTTTGTTATCAACTCTTTCTGACGCGTGAAATCTTCATCATTGCGCCCTATAACTGGATGTTCGTTAAATGTTGACTCAACTGTCAGCATTACAATGTTAAGGTCTGGGCAAGTGAAATTTATAAAATTTTCCAGCGGTCCTGTTGTGATTGTTTCCGAATCCGTACCCAGTTCAGCCAGAACGGTCATGGTGTAGCCGTGAACACATTTTTCAAGCAGGGCGCGAGCAATTACAGAAGGGGAATTGATGCTGTCAGTATAAACCGCGCAATCTGCTTTGCGTTGCAGCGATCCGAACAATGGTGAAAAATTGGTTCTGCCGTGTAGGGAAATTATGTCTATATTTTTCCAAGTCTTACCAAGTCTTGAAGCCCCAAGCTGAACCGTGGAAGTGCAAGGGGTAACGCAGACATTGTTATTACCAAGGTGCCTGATCATGCTTTCGGCAATGCCGAAGAGTAACGGGTCTCCGTCAGCCAGCAGCACAATTCTTTTGCCTGATTGGCGTCGTTCCTCAAGTTTTTCAGCAAAGGCTGCAACCGGCGAAAAGAAGGGCAGGAGTTCGCCTTTAAAGTCGGGGAATTCGTTCAATAACCGTTTTCCGCCAGCCAGCACATCAGCTTCCTCGATAATTTTACGTGAGGATTCCATCGGTTCGAGACTGCCGGGATGCAACCCTATTATTTGTACAACGTGTTTCATTTCAGTCTCATACACGGGAATTTAAAGATGTAAAAGCGGCTAAAATTGCTAACGATTGTCGTCATCATTGTTTAGTAGATTACCATCAAAATCGAACAGGTGGTACTTGATTGTCATATGTTTTTTTAACGTAAACAATAATGCGTTTTTTTCAGCCTTAACAATCAGCATGTCTATGAATACTTTTTTTGAGCTTTCGGGGATCATGTCAAAAACTTGTAGTGCAGTATTGGCTCCGGCAATTTCTGTTGTGATTGCAGGGGCGATATTTAAATCATCGCACCATTTAGCAAGCAGGGCAAAATCAATGCGCCAATCTTTGGCGTGTGTGTATGGAAATCCCATGGCGTGCTTGACCAGCTTGCCTATGAAAATTGACCAATGAACTTCGCATATCCCTTTTGTTTCTGCTTCCAGCATGGACCCGTTGAAAAAATCAGCGGCCTGAATCATTGCCAGTTGCGGTGTTTCGGGAAAGCGTTCTAGATAGAACCGTTCGCTTCTGCGCCCTGTTGTGAAAATTATTTCTTCAATTCCTGTGGCTTTTGCAACGTTGACTGCCAGTGCAATGGACGCTTCCCATGAAGCATGGCTGAACGGGCGAACTATTCCCTGTGTTCCTAAAATTGAAATTCCGCCCAGAATTCCGAGCCGTGAATTCATAGTCTTAAGCGAGATTGCTTCACCTTGCGGCACTTCAATGCGGACTTTGATCGTCCCGCGCAATTGCGGAGCTGTTTCAGAGAGTTCTTTTAAAATTCCGGTAATGATCTGTTTACGCGGGGCAGGGTTAATGGCTGGTTCACCGACAGGGACAGGCAGTCCGGGCTGGGTCACTTTGCCGACTCCTATGCCTCCTGAAATTTTAACGCGTACATCATCGTTTCCTTTGATATGTTCGACTACAGCATGAATCTCATGTCCGTTTGTAGCGTCGGGATCATCTCCGCCGTCTTTAATTACTATGGCACGAGCATTTAGTCCTGACAGTTCTACACGCTCAACGGGGATAACTAGAGATCCCTTTTCAGGAAGGGGTGTTTCTATGGAGTCAGGCTTAGAGCCACCGAGCAGAACTCGAAGAGCACTCATTGCCGCAGCTGTTGCGGCGGAACCTGTAGTGAATCCTTCTCGGAGATTTTTTTTCATAATCTCTATCCTCTATTTACCGGAAGAAAGTTTTAACAGACTGCCGCGGGTGAGCATTGCATTGCCGAATTTTTCGCGCACTTTATCTACCGCTTTATCGAGATCTTCGAGTTTTTTGTCATCACTTAAATTCTGTTCCGGTGTCAGCAGTGAAAGTTGTTCACTACGTTCATCAAAATTAGATATTCCTATCCCTATCAATCTTACTGGTCCGAGGTAGCCTTCCGTATCAAGAATGGCGCAGCCGGTTTTAAAGATCGTTCCCGCATTGGATGTTCTTTGGTCAAGAGTTTTACTGCGGGTAATTTGTCTGAAGTCAGGAAACTTAACTTTTAGAGTTATGGTCCGGCCTTTAAGCCCTTTTTTGCGAACATCCGCGGCGATGCGTTCGGACTGTTTTAGCAGCCATGTTTTTAATATCTGCGGATCACGGACATCCTCCCCGAAGGTGTTTTCGGCACTGGATGATTTCATTTGCCCGCCGACAGCTACGGGAGTGGGATCTATTCCGGCTCCTTTGGCATGCAAAACAAGTCCGCGTTCGCCGAATCTTTCTTTCCAGAATTCAAGTGGATATCTGCGCATGTCTGCGGCATATCTGATACCGAAAGAGTGCAGGCGGGGCAGGGCTTTTTTACCTACACCGGGTATTTTTTCAATAGGTAGTGTTATTAAAAACTGATCTACTTCGTGAGCTTCGATAATGGATATTCCGGCTGGTTTTTTTAGATCAGAGGCTATTTTAGCCAAAAATTTAACGGGTGCTATACCGATGGATGCGGTTAATCCTACGGTCTTGAATATATCCTGCTTTACACTTTCTGCCAGAGCAAGGGGCGGGCCGAATATTTTTCCAGTTCCGGTAATATCAAGATATGCTTCATCTATTGAGGCTTGCTCGACAATCGGGGAGTAGTTTCCGAGTACGTTCATGACCTGATTCGAAATTTCTTTATATCGAGCCATCCTTCCCGGGACAAGAATCAGGTGAGGACAGAGTTTTAATGCTTGATGAGAGGGCATTGCTGAGTGGACGCCGAATTTTCTAGCTTCATATGAAGCGGTACTCAGCACCGACCGCTTGTGCGGGCTTCCTATGGCAATGGGTTTTCCTCGAAGTTCAGGATTATCCATCTGCTCTACGGATGCGAAAAAAGCATCCATATCAAGGTGCATAATATATTTTTGCATGATTTTGCTCAGATTATGAAAAGAGGCCGTTTTGATGCGGTTGATTAAATCTCTTCCTGTCGGGAAAAGTTAATACATGCCTCAACAAAATTTTTGGCAATATCAGGATTGCTTGCAAAGTGAAGATGGATATAACTTCCCAAGGTATTGCCTTCTGTGAGGAATCCTTCTTTCTTTGGTTCCCCTTTTCTACTGCGGACAATAAAGCATTTATTCAGATCTTCCGGCATGTCTTCCAGTGCTGAATAATGAAATTCATGTCCTCTGGCGACAGTTCCGATCGGTCCTAATATGCAGTCTTCGGCAATCTCTATTTCTTTATAACCCAGCGCCTGAAATCGGTTCTGCATGGTTGATCGGAAAGGGAAGATTCCGCACATTGGAAAAACCCTATCCCCTTTTGAGATAGAGTCCATCAGGTACATAAAACCTCCGCACTCGGCATAGATAGGTTTGCCGGATTTGGAGAATTCTGCAACGGCTCTGCGCAGACGGGTGTTTTGAGCAAGGTCGAAGGCTGATAGTTCAGGATAACCTCCGCCGAGGTACAGTCCTGAAAGATCATCAGGCAAGTCTTTGTCCTTTATGGGCGAGAAAGGAACAAGTTCTGCCCCGGCATATCTGAGCATACGAAGATTTTCATCATAGTAAAAAGAGAAAGCCTCATCCTGCGCAACCCCGATTCTAGTGTGCGGAATCATGGGAAGCTCGTCAAAACGGGGAGGCATCGGGATGTCAGGCAGGGCTTCTAAAATTGTATCAAGGTCGAGGTGTTCTTCAACCCAGTCGGCAAGGGCAGAGTATTTACCTTCCAAGTCTTCGAGATGCTCAGCTGTGATAAGTCCAAGATGGCGAGAAGGTGTTTCGATTTCGTTTCTTCTGGGAAGACATCCTACCAACGGAATGTCAGTGAGCGAAATGGCTTCTTGAAGAGTTTGTTCGTGGCTTTCACTGCCGACTCTATTAAATATAACTCCGGCTATTGCAGTCTCCGGGTCAAACTCGCTGAACCCTTTTATCAGTGCCGCTGCGGATCGTGCCATTGCTCGGGCATCCACAACAAGTATTATCGGTAGATTGAGTTCTTTTGAAAGGTGGGCGGTTGAGCCGGTTTCTTCCAAAGCTGAAAACCCGTCGAAAAGGCCCATTACACCTTCAACAATACAGGCATCAGCATCTTGGGAATGCCGTGAAAATATGTCCCGCAGCACTTCTCCTGAAAGCATCCAGCCGTCAAGGTTGTGGCAGGTTCTTCCTGCCGCTCGGGAGTGATGGCCAGGATCTATAAAATCCGGGCCGACCTTGAAAGGTTGGACTTTCAGACCCTTGCGTGCGAAAGCCGCCATCAGCCCGAGGGTGACGGAAGTTTTGCCGCATCCGCTGTGTGTGCCTGCGACGATAAAGCCTTTAATAGAGTTCATGATCCCTCTATAATGCTTTTTGTCGAATCAGCCCAGCTTCTTTTTATCAAGATAAGCGACAAATTTCTTTGCTTCTGCAAAGTCAGCATTAAGTTCCAGGCAGGAGTTTAATTCTTTACGCGTTTTGGCGTAATCTTTCGCTTCAAAATATGCTCTTGCAAGGTTGTAATGCAGGTTCTCATCATCAGGGCTGAGGGAGAGTGCCTTGCTGTAATATTCTATTGCCTGCGGGATCATTTTTGATTTTCGAAGACTTATTCCGAAATCATTGAATAAATGCTTGTGTTTGGCTTCAAAGGCGGCGTCCATAGATATCAGCCGTGCAAAAACATCGTTTGCACGTTCTGTTTCACCTCTTTCCATAAAGCAGAGGCCCACACCGAAATTTCCACGGACGTTTAATTCGTCCACTTTTATAGCGCTTGTATATTCCATTTCCGCACTGAAGGAATTGCCTTGTTTACGATGTCTATCCGCGCGGGCAAGGGTTTTCTGTAAGTTCTTCATGTTCGGAAGAACTTGTTTGTGGTACATTTCCGGTTCAGGGGTGTAGTCTGTCAAAAGTTGGTCGCGAGCGATTTTTTCAGAATTCCCGGTGGGTACAAATTCGTTGTTCAAAGGGCGAACTTCGAAGAGGTCACTTTCAATCTGTTCAACAAAATAATAGCCTATTTGTGCAACTCTTCTAGTTGTTGTACCTGTGCCGACCTTGGCAATTTTCTGGCAGGAAAAAACGCCTGTGAGATCGTGAATTGTGTTGGAATCAGTCATTTCTCTGCTCCGCGGATAAGATGAAAACTTTTGATAATATCGTACCGATATTTTAGGTCCTAGATTCAACTAGTAAGTGCAACTGTTGTTTAAGTCTCTAAATACTTGATTTGGCGTTTTAAAATCAAGACATT